>JADLGZ010000001.1 GCA_020849075.1 Fimbriimonadaceae bacterium
AAAGTCGCCCGCCGTTAACTGATCGCTTTGGGCGGCGGCATAACTATCTAAGAATCTCCGTAACGGATCGGTGCAATTTCCGTTGCGCATACTGCATGCCCCAAGAGAATATGCAGTGGACTCCCCGGCAAGACATTCTAACTTTCGAAGAAATTGGGCGACTGGCTAACCTGCTCGCCCAAATGGGGGTAAATAAGGTTCGACTTACCGGCGGGGAACCCACAACGCGCAAAGACCTGACTCATCTCATCCAGAAGTTGAGAAACATCAGCGGTATCGGCCCCTTGCTCTTAACAACCAATGGAGCAGCCCTAGAACGTACTGCAGTACAGTTACGCGACGCCGGCGTAACTGGCCTGAACATCAGTCTTGATACTCTCGACCGGCAACGGTTCCACGAAATCACTCGGAGAGACCAGTTGGAGCAGGTCATGCGTGGAATCAAGGCCGCGGTCGCGGCTCAGTTTGAGTCCCTCAAGATCAACGTAGTTGTAATGTCGGGCATTAACGATCATGAAATGTGTGATTTCATCTCAACATTTCGTGATGACCCCATTGAGATTCGGTTTATCGAGTTCATGCCCTTCCTCTCCAACGACTGGGAGAGGGGGAAAATGGTGCCATATGCCCAAATGCGGAGCCGAATAGAGTCAGCCTACTCTCTTAGGCCCATCGATTCCGGCCCCAATGCGGTCGCCAAGGAATTTGAGGTCGAGGGAGCCACGGCAAGAATCGGGTTTATTACTTCCATGACCGAACACTTCTGCGACGGTTGCAACCGCATCCGCCTTACCGCCGATGGCCACTTGAAGGCCTGCCTCTTCTCAAGAACAGGCCCCAGCTTACGGGACGCAATGCGAGCCGGTGCCCGTGACGACGAACTGGAATCAATGATCCGAGAGGCGGTCAACACCAAGTGGGCGGCACACCCACCCATGACCCAACTAACTCAAACCAATGATCGGCCTATGATTTCGATCGGAGGATAAGATGCGAGACGTCTCAGCGAAAATTTGGACTTTGAGAACGGCAACCGCGCGGTCCACAGTCACCTGCTCCCCCGAATCGATCCGCATGATCCATGAAAATCGTGCCCCAAAAGGTGACCCTCGCCCTGTTGCAAAAGTGGCGGCAATACTCGCGGCGAAGAATACACCAGCACTCATCCCATACTGTCATTCTGTGGCCCTTGACTGGGTCGGTGTGGAGTTTGAGCTTGGCGAATCAAGTATCCAAGTCACCGTTGCCGTCAAGGCTATTTATAAGACTGGGGTCGAGATGGAGGCCCTGAGCGGAGCCGCCGCTGCAGCTCTCAATCTCTACGACCTGTTAAAGCCGGTTGACGATAACCTAATGATCGAAAAGATAGAGCTCCTTGACAAAACGGGAGGCAAATCAAACGCTAGAAGCCTTTCGGAAAGAAAATGGACAGCGGCTGTTCTCGTATGCTCAGACCGCGCGTCAAAGGGAGAGTACGATGATCAGTCCGGCTTGATGCTGGAAGCGGGGATGGCAGATTTTGGCGCCACGGTGGTCGAGCGTCGGATAGTTCCCGATGAACCCGAGGCCATAATCTCTGCTTTGCAAGAATGGGTTGCCGATCATGTTGACCTAGTTCTGGTGTCCGGCGGCAGTGGGCTAAGCGATCGAGACATTACACCCGAGACCGTTATGGAGTTCATCGAACGAAGACTCCCCGGCGTTGAAGAGCACTTCCGAAACTACTCCATGAGCCGCATGCCGCTGGCCTTCTTGAGCCGAGCGGTGGCGGGGGTCTCGGGATCGACCACGATCATCACCCTACCCGGCTCACCTGGCGCGGCCCAGGACGCATTGGACTCCCTGTTTCCTTATATCCTCCACACCATTGATGCACTTGAGGGCCACGGATGATCACTTACGAGGAAGCGCTCTCGCTTGCCTTGACCAATGCCGTGCGATCCGAACCCCAGGCGGTCCCGCTAAGCGAAGCGTTTGCGCGGGTACTCGCTCAAGACCTGGTCAGCCCTTTTCCTCAACCCAGATTTGATAATTCGGCCGTTGATGGTTACGCGCTGACGAATGGCACCCCTAGTCCAATGTGGAGCGTTGTGCGGACTATTGCGGCGGGTGATCCGCCCGGCACCGCCCTCCAACCCGGCGAGTGCGCTCGAATCTTCACAGGAGCCCCAACCCCACCAAACACCTTCGCGGTAGTGATGCAAGAGGACACGGTGACGCGCTCAGGCAATATTGAAGTTGCCATTACCCTCAAGGAAGGGCAACACATTCGTCGCGCCGGTGAAGAAGTTCAGACCGGTGAAATCGCCCTCGCCGAAGGGACACCCCTATTTGCCGCAGGTCTAGGTAGCGTGGCAAACCTCGGACTATCTGAAGTTGTGGTGGTTCCAGCCCCCCGCGTTGGTATTGTCGTGACGGGAGCGGAACTCGTTGCCATCGGGGAAGAACTTGACCCAGCTCAGATTTACGAGTCGAACAGCGTGGTGGTGACCAGTGCACTGAAATCTCTAGGACTTGGCCCTGAGTTCATCAGAACTACTGGGGATGACCCCGAAGCTTCAGCGCAGGTTCTAAATGAGGCACTTGAACAGTGCGATCTCCTCATCACAACGGGTGGGGTAAGCGTGGGCGATCGCGATGTAGTACGGCAAACCCTCCATAGCTTGGGAGCTCAAGAAATCTTTTGGAAGGTCGCCATCAAGCCTGGCAAACCTGTTTTCATGGGCCGCATGGGTAGAAAAGTTGTCTTTGGCCTACCGGGTAATCCGCTTTCCGTGCTTGCGACATTCCATCTGCTTGTCCAACCATGGATTCGGGCGAGTATGGGATTTGGCAGCCCATCCCCAAGAAGGCACAAGGCGAAGCTCGCCTCCCCACTGACTCATAAGCCGGGCCGGAACGAATTCGTACCCGGAAGCATCACTTTGGTTGGTGGAGACTTATGGGTTTCACCAATCTCCGGACAAGGGTCACATATGCTGAGCGGTATAGCCACGGCCAATGCGCTTATTGACGTTCCAACTGAGTTGGAATTCTTGGACGAGGGCCAGCCTGTGTGGGTGCTACCGCTATGAAAGTACACGTTCGATATTTTGCCGTCCTACGGGACCAACGCAAGCTGGCCCAGGAAACCCTGGAGACCAGAGCGGTCAATCCGGGCCAGTTGTACGACGAACTCTGCGTAGCTCACGGATTTACGTTAACGCAAAATCAAGTTCGCTTTGCAATCAACGGCTCCTATGCTGAACCAACGACCTTGTTGAACGACGGAGACGAAGTCGTCTTCCTTCCACCGGTGGCGGGCGGCTAGATGTTCCATATAACCGAGTCTTCAATTGTCCCCCCAAATCCCGAATGTCGAGACGCCGGCGGGTTTGTCTCCTTTGAAGGGCGGGTGCGCATCATGAACGAGGGCCAATCGGTCCGCCTCCTGGAGTATGACGCCTTTGTAGAAATGGCCGAAAGCGAAGGTGCGGCACTCCTCGAAGAGGCAAGCACCAAATTCGGCTTGGTGTGGGTTCAAGCTATTCACCGTATTGGTCGCCTTGAAGTAGGAGATATCGCCGTTTGGATAGGATGCGCGGCTGCTCATCGCAAGGAAGCTTTCCGAGCGTGCGAATTTATCATTGATGAGCTGAAGCGCCGTCTCCCCATCTGGAAGAAGGAACATTACCGAGACGGGGCATCTGAATGGTTGAACT
>JADLGZ010000002.1 GCA_020849075.1 Fimbriimonadaceae bacterium
GGATGCGTGATATGATTTGGAGATGCGACCTTGGCCGCACGCTCCGACTCATCGCCTGATACAGGATGGCGTTGTCATGGTCACCTCTGCAACATACAAGCATGAGCCGATCTTTCGTGGCAAGGCACGGCTTGAGGTGTTGCAAAAAAGTCTCCTTAGCACGCTTGTACGTGATGGGTTTGAAGCGTTGGCGTGGGCCGTGTTCCCGAATCACTACCATGTGGTCGTGTCTGATTCGAAAGGAGAGCGATCGATCTCGAGGACAATTCAGTCTGTTCACAAGTTTACAGCCAGGCAAGTTAATGATCTTGACCAAACTTCGGGGCGGCAGGTCTGGCACAACTACTTCGACAAGCAACTGACCTTTGAGAAGTCGTTCATGGTCAGACTCCACTATGTTCATTACAACCCGGTGCGGCACGGGCTTGTTTCGGATGCGGCCAAGTATCCGTTTTGCTCGGCATTCTGGTTTGAGCGAGAAGCCCCAAAGAGCTATGTTGAGACGGTGAGGTCGTTCAAAGATGATTCTATCGCTGAGATGGATGAGTATGTTGTCGAGCCCGATTGCTGGATGTAGCCGATCTAGAATTGCCTCGGGAGATGCCGCGCTCCAAAGACGCGTCATAATCCGTAGCTAAGCTTGCCGATCAGGAGATCGGCAAAAACAAAGCGGTATCCGTAGATACCGCACTCCAAAGATATGGTCACCTTCCAAGAAATCATTCGCCGACTCGACGAGTACTGGGCTGCGCAGGGGTGCGCGATCTTGCAAGGCTATGATGTCGAAGTTGGAGCCGGGACGATGCACCCGGCGACCACTTTGCGTTGCCTAGGGCCGGAGTCTTGGAACGTTGCCTATGTGCAACCGAGCCGCCGCCCAGCCGATGGCCGCTACACGCGCAACCCTATGCGCAATCAACGCTACTACCAATACCAAGTGGTGATGAAGCCGAGCCCCGATAACATCGTGGACCTATATATGGGGAGCCTGAATGCGATCGGCTTCGACACGAAAAAGAACGATATTCGGCTCGTTGAAGATGATTGGGAGAGTCAGGCCGCGGGCGCGGCGGGCGTGGGCTGGGAGGTTTGGGTGGATGGGACCGAGGTGACGCAATTCACGTTCTTCCAGCAGATGGGGGGCTACGACTGCGACCCCGTCTGCGCCGAGATCACCTACGGCCCGGAACGACTTTGCCTGATGCTCAACAACCAGAACTCGTTCTGGAGCGACCTCCAGTGGAACGAGGCGATGACCTACAAAGACACCGAGTACGACCTAGAGATGCAGCACAACGTGTACAACTTTGAGGTGGCGAACACGGAAATGTTGTTGCAGATTTTTGACCTCTATGAGGCCGAGAGCAAGCGGGTCATCGAAACACCCGTTTTCTGGGATGAGGAGCTTGACATCCTTACGACTAAAGAGGCTTCGGAGCGGAAAGGAGCCTTGGTGTATCCGGCCTTGGACCTAGCGCTGAAGTGTTCGCACATCTTCAACGTGTTGGATGCAAGGGGCGCGATCAGCGTGACTGAGCGCGCCGCCTACATCAATCGAATCCGTGGGCGGATTCGAGCTTGCTGTGGCAAGTATCTTGATAAGTTCAAGACCGCTACGCCAGCGGGTTAGATCCCATAAACGGAGCGATACTTTTGGGAGAGCCGCGCTAGGTAATCCGCCGCGCCCATGGGCTTACCGGTTACCATCGGGACAAGTTCCTGTGGCGGGTACTTTGCTCCGTGGCGATAGATCTTCTGGATGAGCCACTCAAGAATTGGGCGGAATTCGCCCCGTGCGATCAGGGCATCGGTATCGCCGAGGTCCTTCTCGAGGCAATTCCAGAACTGATAGCTGAGCAAGTTGCCCATCGTGTAGGTGGGGAAGTAACCGATGCTACCCATGCTCCAGTGCACGTCTTGAAGGCAACCCTCGCTGTCCGTTCGCGGCGTGATACCGAGGTACTCCTCGTACTTGCTGTTCCAGTAGGCGGGCATATCCTTGACAGCGAGCTTGCCCTCCAGAACGGCGCATTCGACTTCGAAGCGAACCATGACATGGAGGTTGTAGGTCACCTCATCGGCTTCAACTCGGATAAACGAAGGCTCAACCTTGTTGGTCGCACAGTACATGGTTTTGGGATCCGTGTCGGCCAGAGCAGGGAAGTAAGACCCTAGCGTGGGGAGCATCCAAGTGATAAAGGCCTCACTCCGCCCCACGATGTTTTCCCAAAGTCGGCTTTGGCTCTCATGAACACCGAGGCTCACTCCACCGGCGAGGGGCGTTCGGTCCCATGCCATTGGACTACCTTGCTCGTACATGCCGTGTCCGGCTTCGTGAAGAGTCCCAAACAAGGCACTCGGAAGGTAATCCTTAAACCGTGTCGTTAGGCGGATGTCCCCGACCGACCAACCTGTGCAGAAGGGGTGGGGGGCCGTATCCTGCCGCCCCCGATCCAGATCAAATCCAATTTGTTTGAGAAGCCACTCGGTGAACTCCCGCTGCTTGTCATTGGGCCATTCCCCATAAAGGAAGCTGTCGTCAGGTTGATTTGGAGACTCCTTGATGTCCTTAACCAATTGGACAATAGGCCCGCGGATTTCGTCGAAAATGGCTTGACATTGAGCGTGCGTTGCCCCTTCCTCGTACATGTCAATGAGGGCGTCGTAGATATGGTTCTCGTAGCCGAGGAGATTTGCTTCCTCCTTGGTAATCTCGAAAAGCTCTGCTAGGATCGGGGCAAATGTTTGGAAATCATTGTTCGCCCTGGCGGTGACCCATGCCTCGTGGCCCTCGGCGCTCAGCTTGCTCTTGCGTGCCACGAGCTCAGCGGGGAATTTTGTGCGCAGCTTCATGTTGCGCTGGGTGTTCCTGACTATCGCGGCCTCGTCGGTCCCAGGCTCGGCCTCCTTGGCGGCTTCTTCAAGAGCCCGCTGGGTTTCTTCGCTCACAAATGCTTCGTGTGCCATACGGGCCAGAAGGCTACTATGCTCGGCCCGAGCACTCGCTCCTCCCTTGGGCATGTAGGTCTGCTGATCCCAGTCCAGCATGGCCATGGCGGCATTGAGGGCATTAACATCGAAGAGCCGGGATTTCAGTGCATCTAAAGCAGTCGGCATAAGTAGCTAAGACTACCTTTTTGGATTACCCGATCGTTACCACAAGTAGCTTGGGCCTAGTCGCCAACTGCGCCGAAGTTACTGATGGCGACATCAATATCTGCTGCATCTACCTCGCCCGAGCGATCTAGGTCCGCGAACATCTCCTCGCCCTGGGTCGGCGAAGTGCCAAACCATTGAATGACAAAGTCAATGTCGGCGGCGTCCACCTCACCCGAACCATCGGCGTCGCCGTTGGTCATGGAGAAGGATTGACTGATGACCGTCCCGCTGTTGTTGAGCGTAAGCTTCTTGCGTAGCCACGGGCGACAGGACGCATAAACTTCAAATTGACCATCTGGTGCAATTTGATCGAATGCAGTGGAACTAAGGGTGGTCGTATTCGTCCGGTCTCGTAACACGTCCGGGAGATCAAAGAAGAAGGACGTGCTTGTTGGGGCGGGGCCATTTAGGTCCCCAAAGGTAATCGTGCCAGTCCATCGGTAGCCGAGGGCCAACTGGACCGCTTGGCGTGCATTGGGTAGGCCATTGCCAAAGGTGGTATCGTAGCCCGCTGTTCCTAGGTCAAGGGCGGAGCCAGCTAGACAGTTTACTGCGGCGCTTGAACTGAGAAGCGGATTGGCACCAAGGACAAGAGCTGTTACTCCGGCCAAGTTGGGTGATGCGAATGACGTGCCATTGGCCGTGACGTAGTCGCCGGTGGCATAACCGGGACTGCCAACACGATCAGCCATGACGATCGCTGACCCCGGGGAGGCAAAGTCAATGCCGGGACCGTAGGAACTAAAACTTGAGCGGGCACCGGTTCGGTTTATTGACATCACTGAAACCACGTTCGGTGAACTAGCCGGATAGGAGACCGTGGCAGTGTTGGCATTACCAGCCGCGGCAAAGTGAACCATCCCGGCATTGAACATGGCCGTGAGCTTGTCATCAAAGGGCGGAATCACGTCATCGTAAGTCCACGAGTTATTGGTAATCCGGGCGCCCTGACTGTACGCGAAGTCAAGGCTGGCGAGGAGCCAACTTGTTTCGGTGTACCAGTCGGGGGAGATGAACGAATATGGCTTTGCGGAGATCACTTGCGAACTTGGCGCTACCCCCACCACACCGATGGAGTTGTTCATGGTCGCGGCAACGCAACTAGCAACTGGCGTGCCATGGTTATCCGAACTTGTGTAGGGGGTTCCATTCCCGGGTTCACCCGTAAATGTTGCTCCTGCGCCAAGAACCAGATCTGGATGATTCCCGTCTACGCCGTTATCCATGATCAGCGTCTTGATACTTGGATCGGAAATCGTGAGGTCCCAAGCGTCGTCGGCATCGAAATCTACATCGGAGGTTCCGCCGGATTGCCCCGTATTCCGAAGGTGCCATTCGTCGCCAAAGAGGGGGTCATTCGGAATGAAGGCAGGCTCAACCGACATCAC
>JADLGZ010000003.1 GCA_020849075.1 Fimbriimonadaceae bacterium
CTCTCCTTCTTGAGACTCAATGGCTTTGAAATCGAGTTACCCGATTCAAAAGGGGGCGATTTGCTGGCTACCTTGGCGGACAATGGTGTGGCCGCGCTGAAGAAAATCGTCAGGCCCGACCATCACGGTCATGAAATGACTGTCTCAGGAGTGGTTAATGAAATTTTGGCGGCCTTCCCGAAATCCGTCAAGAAGCTGGCAAAGGCCGCCCCAACCGCTTAGCCAACTTGTCCTTTGAGTACGATAGGCAGCGATTCGATAGCCTGATCAACTGCTTCAAGATTTCGGCCGCCGGCTGTCGCGAAGTCGGGCCTTCCTCCGCCCCCGCCGCCGGTCTTGGTCGCCAGGTCCTTCACCAGTGCACCAGCATTGGCGCCCGCCGAAACAGCGTCTTTACCGACCTTGGCAATGAACTTCACTTCATTGGCTCCTTTAACGACAACAATACCTACTCGATTTTTCGTTTGAGCCGCAATCTGATCCGCCACTTGCTGAGCTTCCTTGGGGTCAACATCCTGTAGAATCTTGATCACCAGCTCGACGGGTCCGACCATGATAACTTCATCGCGAGCAGCCGCTACCGACTGTTGCATGAGCTTTTCTCGCGTTTTTCGCTCTTCACGAAGGCTTTCGAGGTTCTTCTCAATGGCGCGCACCAAATCTTGTGGCGTGGACTTTAGAAGTCCAGCCGCGTGCACCAGGGTCTCATGTTGCTTGTTCGCCCACAGCGCAGCCCGGTCGCCAGCAATAGCCTCAATCCGGCGTACACCGCTGGCCGCCGATGATTCGCTGACAATCTTGAACAGTCCGATTTGGCCCGTTGAGCGAACGTGGCACCCGCCGCAGAGCTCTACGCTCACCGGTTCTCCTTGATCACCACGAACGTCCACGACTCGAACAAACTGCCCATACTTTTCACCAAAGAGAGCCATGGCGCCCATGGCTTTGGCCTCTTGGAGAGGGACATTTTCATGGATGGTAACCGGGTCGGCGTTCAAGATTGCCTCGTTGACGTCTGCCTCAACCTGCTGGATCTCCGCCGGGGTCATCCCCTTACCGTGGGTGAAATCAAATCGGAGGTGGTCAGGTGAAACTAATGATCCAGCTTGCGTGACATGGGTCCCCAATCGTTTGCGCAGAGATGCATGCAACAGGTGGGTTGCCGTATGATGGCGGGTGATCCGTTGTCGCCGGACTGCATCTACCGTCGCCCTTACCGGTTTTTGGAAGAACTGTTCGTTCAAGACTTGCTGCAAGTCATCCGAACTCATTGTTCGAAAATCAGCTGGATGGGAAACCGACAGCGGTTCGCACAGGTGTACGTAAATACCATCTTGCTTTACAAGGTCGATGACCTTGAGTTCAAATCCTGGCCCAACGATGAGCCCTTCGTCACTGACTTGGCCGCCGCTTTCCGCATAGAATGGAGTTCGGTCAAGAGCCACCGCGATATTGCCGGTGGGCCGGTTTGCTTCATCCGTCTCGGGTAGGGCGGCGACTATTTGGGACTGAGAGGTCAGGTGGCTATAGCCAACAAACTCGGTTGGGCCCGACTCGCGAATTTGATGGATAAGGATAACAAGCCCGCCATCAACACCACCATACACACTATCGCGCTGATCGGCGGCTCGACTCCGATCTTGAGCTTCCTTCAGGGCGACTTCGTAGCCCTCGACATCAACGGATACACCAGTTTCCGCGCAAATCTCCTGCGTAACCTCTAATGGAAAACCGTAGGTGTCATACAGCTTAAATGCTGATTTCCCATCAAGGGCCCTCTGGCCTCGCTCGACGAGAGTATCTAACCAAATGGTTAACATCTCGGAACCTTGGCTGATCGTACGTCGGAACTGGGCTTCCTCATTACGAAGGGTCTCGATGATCACGTCCCGCTTCTCAAGCAGTTCGGTGTAGTGGTCACCCATCGTCTCAGCGACGCCTTCATAGATTAGGTGGAAAAAGGGAACATCGAAGCCCAACGTCCGCTGTCCCTTTAGCACGGCGCGCCGGATAAGTCGGCGTAGGACATAGCCGCGGCCATTGTTGCTGGGCAGAATGCCATCGGCGATGCAGAAGCAGGCCGTACGGATGTGATCGGCAATAATTCGGATTGCACGATCCTCGCTTTCCGAGCGGCCATAGGTGGTGCCGACGGACTCGATTACCCGGAAGATGGCGCGAAAGGCGTCCGTTTCGTATACCGAGTTGAACCCACTGATGACTGCGGCGGTGCGCTCGAGTCCCATTCCCGTATCAATAGACTGAAAGGGAAGATTCGGCATCCCTGTTTTGATGTATCCATCAGCCGGGCGATCAGGATTGCGTAGCCGACCCTGCCATTCATATTGGATAAAGACATCGTTCGCGACTTCCAACCATTTCCCCGCCGCCTCATCTCGTTGCCATTCCTCTTTGGAATAGGGGCCAGACGGAGCAGGTTCATCGTTGGGGGTCCAATAGAACATCTCCGAATTCGGACCACAGGGGCCGGGTGGGCCATTAGAGAACGAACCGGCTGGCCAATAGTTGGTGTCTTCACCTAAGCGAAAGATGCGGTATTCAGGATTGATTCCAGCTGCTGAGACGTGGGCGGCCCAGAGGTCAAAAGCTTCCTCATCCTCTTCAAAGACCGTAAATGAAAGGCGGCTGGGCGGCAGATTTAGCCATTTGCTCGACGTGAGAAACTCCCACGAGTAAGCGATGGCAAGCTCCTTGAAATAGTCACCAAAGCTAAAGTTGCCGAGCATTTCAAAGAAGGTGAGATGACTCGTGTCTCCTACCTCTTCGATGTCTCCGGTGCGAACACATTTTTGGGCGGTCGTTAGCCTCGGCTGCTCGGGCTTGGCGACTCCCCGGAAGTACGGTTTGAACTGCACCATTCCCGCCCCATTAAAGAGCAGGGACTCGTCAAGGCGCCCTGTTACGTCATACGGAATCAAGGAGCCACTGGGAAAGGTCCCGTGCCCCTTGGATTCGAAGAACTCCAAAAACTTGCGCCGTAACTCGCGGGTCTCCATAAAATTACTCCCCGAGGGTACCCGCGAGAGAGGTCAGAACCTTGAGTCTAGCTCGCCAGGTACGCGGCATAAGCCTGAGAGATCCCGGCTTCGAGGGACGTTTGCTCTTTCCACCCGAGTGAATTGAGTAAAGAGACATCATTGGTCTTCTCGGGAAATCCGTCAGGTTTGCTGGTGTCCCAGGATATTTGGCCCTGATGGCCGACCACTCGTTGCACGGTCTCGGCCAGTTCTTTGATGGTGATGGAGCGACCAGTTCCGATATTGACCATATCTGGCACATCCTCCTTGCCCATGAGATAGACAATTGCGTTCGCAAGGTCATCGGAGTAAAGAAACTCGCGCTTGGGGCTCCCGCTCCCCCAGCAGGTGACAGGCGTATTCCCGGCTAGCTTTGCCTCGTGAAACTTTCGAATCAGGGCAGGCAAGACGTGGCTAGTCTCCAAGTTGTAGTTGTCACCAGGCCCGTAGATGTTTGGTGGCATGCACGTGAAGTAGTTACGGTTGTACTGCTGGCGAATGGCTTGGCAAAGAATAAGTCCAGCGATCTTTGCCACGGCGTACGGGGCATTGGTGGGTTCAGGCCTTCCCGTCAGGAGGGCTGTCTCCGGAATGGGCTGCGGCGTCTCTCGAGGATAAATGCAACTAGACCCGAGGAAGCAAAAGTTAGGTACTTCCGCCTTATGAGCCCCCCAGATGAGATTGGCTTCAATAATAAGGTTGAGTCCGATAAAGTCCGCTGGATAGGTGCTGTTCGCACCAATACCACCAACTTTGGCAGCGGCCATGACAACCCAATCGGGTCGTTCGGTGGATAAAAACTGATCAACAGCGGCTTGGTTCTCAAGGTCCAGTTCTTGTCGTGTGCGCGTGATTATGTTGGGGTATCCCTGAGCCTGGAGTTGGCGTACGATCGCCGAGCCCACCAGCCCACGGTGACCCGCGACGAAGATCCGGTCGCCGTTGGAGAGCACCGGTTAGCGACCTTCCTCGGCGCTGGGGGCCACGCGGAACCCTTCACGCTGCACCAGGGCGTCTTTCTCCGCCGCTTGCAAATCTTCTGAAACCATTTCTTTGATCAGTTGGTGGAAAGTAGTCTTGGGTTCCCAGCCGAGGATCTGCTTTGCCTTTGTTGGGTCTCCCAAAAGTGTCTCAACTTCCGAGGGTCGGTAATAGCGGGGGTCAACGCCGATCACTTCGCGCCCTGTGGCCCGGTCAATGCCGACTTCTTGCTCAGCGGCTCCGCGCCATTCAATCTCCATTCCAAGTTCGCTGAAGGCTTGTTCACACAGTTGGCGGATTGAATATTGCTTTCCGGTGGCAAGCACGAAGTCGTCAGGCTGATCTTGCTGGAGCATCAGCCACATTCCTTCAACGTAGTCCCGGGCATGACCCCAGTCACGAAGTGAATCCATATTGCCAAGGAATAGCTTCTTCTGAAGACCCACCTTAATCCTTGCCGCGGCCCGGGTTACCTTGCGGGTAACGAAAGTCTCACCACGCAAGGGGCTTTCGTGATTGAAGAGAATTCCGTTGCACGCATACATTCCGTAGGATTCACGGTAATTGACGGTGATCCAGTAGGCATAAAGCTTAGCAACTCCATACGGTGAGCGTGGATAGAACGGTGTGGTCTCTCGTTGAGGGATTTCTTGCACAAGACCGTAGAGTTCTGAAGTGGAAGCTTGATAGAAACGAACATGATCGGTCATGCCGAGAATGCGAATGGCTTCGAGAAGACGCAGCGCTCCGATGGCGTCCGAGTTGGCCGTGAATTCTGGCTCTTCGAACGAGACCTTGACGTGAGATTGAGCGCCAAGATTGTAAATCTCGTCTGGCTGCACCTCCTGGATGACTCGGATCAGCGACGTTGAATCAGTGAGGTCCCCGTAATGAAGGTGAAAGGGCAACCCGTGCTCATGAGAGTCGTGGTAGAGGTGGTCAATCCGGGCGGTGTTGAAGAGGGAGGTCCGGCGCTTTATGCCATGGACGGCGTAACCCTTCTTAAGTAACAACTCCGCTAGGTAGGCTCCATCTTGGCCGGTGATCCCCGTAATCAGTGCGCGTTTCATGGTTATTAGTGTACTGCCCAGCCCATTATCGGGCTGTAGACGTGCTATCGTGAGGCATGAACCATTACGAAGTGTGGGTAAATCTTGCCCCCGGGGTGAAGGATATGGAGTTTGTTGAGGCACTCCATGCCTATCTTGGTTATCTTCAACAGAAGGGGTGGCTAGAGAGTTTCCGGGTCCGCCGCCGGAAGTTTGGTTTCGGTCCAGATTCCCTCGGAGAGTTCAATATCTCGATGGCTTTTCAAGACTTAGCTCACTTGGACCAAGCGTTCTTGCGGGTTGCCCAGCGTGATGATGAGATCGAGCGGTTGCATGCGGCGGTCTTTTCCCGGGTTAACGACTTCAAATCTGGCCTATATCGCGATTTCCCAGACGAAGTCCGCTTGCGACAATAATGCTAGTTCAACGGATTTCTCGCATGAATACTTGTGCTGACCTCGATGAGTTTCAGCTAGCCTATGGTTAGATTCGAGTCTGTATGGTTGCACAACAATTCCCGCTAATCCCGCCCATGGCTTCTCGGAGGCCCTCTCTGTCTTGGAGTGGGCCCGCCAAGGCGCAAGCAGGGGATTGGCGCGGCGCGCTACTGGCGGCCCGACGCCGGCTCAAGCGGGACCCGGATGATTTGAGTGGCCTAGAGGTGATGGCTCGCGCCTTGGTCGCCCTTGGGGCGCCAGACGAAGCACTAACCGTCCTTCGTCACCTCATTAGACTCAACCCACATGAGCCGGCCTACGATCTATGGCGATCATCAGCCCTGCAAGCGAAAGGCCGCTACTCAGAGGCACTGGTTTCTCTATCGAGAGCTTATAGTTTGTATAAAGCGGGCCCCGTCAAGGATAGAGTGTTGGAGGAAGTGGAGCTCCTCATCAGTTTCTTGGAGCTGTCGGGACACACTCCCTTTGCGCTGTGGAGCCAAGTTGGAATCACGCCACCGGTACGACGAAAGGGGAATCGCGAGGCGATCCCCCTAATCAATTAGCTTACTTGAGGGCGTTGGCTTCGTCAGTTCGCTCCCAAGCGAAAGCTGGGTTGCCGAAGTGGCCATTCTTGGCTGTTGGCAGGTAGCGGTGCTGCTTGAGCCCCAAATGCTGAATGATGCCATTTGGTGACATATCGAAGTTCTTGCGAACTCGTTGGACAATCTCGTCGTGACTCACTTTCTCCGTGCCAAACGTTTCGACGTTCACGCTGACAGGTTGGGCGACTCCGATTGCGTACGCGAGTCCAACAACACAGCGATCAGCTAGTCCTGCCGTAACAATGCATTTGGCAATATGGCGTGCCATGTAGGCGGCGGAGCGATCCACCTTGGAAGGGTCCTTGCCTGAAAATGCACCGCCACCATGTGGGCACATCCCGCCGTAGGTGTCCACGATGATCTTGCGGCCGGTTAGTCCAGTGTCACCCGCCGGGCCGCCGATGACAAACCGGCCAGTAGGGTTGATATGATAGGTGATTGCGCCATCTACAAACGCCTGGTAATCGGCTAGAACGGGCTTGATCACGACTTCCTGAATTCGATTCTGAATCTCCGCTAGACTCAAGCTTTCGTCGTGCTGGTGCGAGACAACGATCGTGTCAATTCGCGTGGGGCGTCCGTCTTCGTAGATCACGGATACCTGCGACTTTGCATCGGGGCGGAGCCCTAACTTCGGGTCAGCATGGCGAGCTTCTGCGGCTTTGCGAGTCAAAGCATGGGCGATCGAGATCGGTAAGGGCATGAGTTCGGGCGTCTCATTGGTCGCCATGCCAAACATCATCCCTTGATCTCCCGCGCCGCCAGTGTCTACCCCCATGGCAATATCGGGAGATTGGCCCTGGATGGCTACAAGTACGCCGCAGCTTGCGCCATCAAATCCGACCCGCGTGTCGTTGTAGCCAATACTTTGAATAGTCTGCCGAATCACGTCTTGGACGTTTACATAGGCATTAGTCGTCACTTCGCCACTCACGACGGCGACGCCGTGGGCGAGCATGGTTTCAACGGCGACCCGTGAGTTAGGGTCTTGAGCTAGGATTTCGTCAAGGATGGCGTCAGAAATTTGATCGGCAACCTTATCGGGGTGCCCTTCGCTGACACTCTCCGAAGTATAAATATGCGTCATTGGTCCAGCGAAGAGGATACCAGCCCCCAGATCGCACTCATGCCGGGTACCTTGCTGGGAAAGTGGTCGAATCCCTGCGCGTCATATTGGAAGGCAATATTGACTATGCCGGACTGTTTCCTCCGGCAGCCTTGCCGCTAGAAGAGGCGGTCGCGGAGTACACGCAGCTATTGGAAGGGCCCCATGCGTGGATGGTCGGGCCGTTTGTTTGCCCGGTGGCGTGGCTGACGGACCTTGCTCCACTTTTGCTCCCTGCACTCGACCAGCCATGGGCTATCTCCGCGCTCGGTACGTCCATCGAGGGCTTTCGGCAAGATATGAGCCTGATCGAGCGATTCCATGACGTTGCTGGGGAGCGCGGAGAGGTGATGGGATATGAGGTTAAGGGTACGTTGGCTGACATGAGCGGTTCCGCCTTGCGGCGCCTTGAGGAATCGGGCCTGGACGTCTATATCGAAATCCCTTGGCGGTCGGAGCTAGCGGATTCCCTTGCCCCGCTGGTTGATACTTCAATTGGGGCCAAGGCCCGTACCGGCGGCTTGGAGGCATCCATGTTTCCAAGCAATGAAGAGGTAGCGGCCTTTATTCACGAATGTTGTTCGCTGGACGTTCACTTCAAGCTCACGGCAGGCTTGCACCATCCATTCCCAACGAAGGACCCAGCAACGGGAGCGAGGATGCATGGATTCCTGAATGTGCAGGTGGCAAGCATTCTTGCGAACTCCTTGGACCTTAGCCGGGCCGAACTAACGTCCATACTCGCAGCTGATGATCCAAAGGCGTTCCAATTCCAAGATCGAGGTATTCGGTTTGGCGACTGGGATGTTTCCCTTGATGAACTTTTCGGCTTCCATTGGGGTTCTTGCTCGGTTCAAGAGCCTATTGATGACCTTACTGCGGCCACACTATTCCCATGAACCAACAACGAAGCTGGGTCCCTAATGCCGACGAGTCGGATTTTCCGATTCAGAACCTTCCGTACTGTAACATTGATGAAGATCGCGCTGCGATTTGGACTAGGATTGGCGACCATTTTGTAGACCTCGAAGGCCTACAGGAAGAAGGACTTCTGAATGACCATCTTCCCGTCACGGATTGGGTGGCTTATGAAACGCCAGAGGTCAGACGCCAACTCCGAGCGGAGCTAATGGGGCTCTTTTCAATTGAGAACGACACTTTACGGGACAACACCGTGCTGCAAGACAAGGTCATGGTTCCGGTGGCCGATGCCACCCCCATTCTTCCCTTCTATTCTCGACAATTTGTTGACTATTACAGCGGGATCCACCATGCGGGCAATGTAGGCAAGATGTTTCGCCCCGACATGCCCCCATTGCTGCCAAACTACCGCCATATTCCGGTTGCCTACAATGGCCGGGCTAGTAGCGTGGTGGTTGACGGGACGGAGATTATTCGCCCCAATGGCCAAACAAAGGGTGCAAATGATGACAATCCCACGTTCGGCCCGACGAAAGAATTAGATTTCGAATTGGAGATGGGCTTTTACACTGCGGGGGGAAGCTTAATGGGAGAGCCCTTCCCCATCAGTGAGGCTGAAGCGCATATTCTGGGAATTGTTTTGGTCAATGACTGGAGCGCTCGAGATGTACAGCGCTGGGAGTACCAGCCGCTCGGGCCATTCCTAGCCAAGAGCTTCGCCACCACCGTTAGCCCGTACGTTGTAACCTTGGATGCTCTATCTCCGTTCAAAGTGGACGGCAGCCCCCAAGAGCCAGAGGTCTTGCCGTACTTACGTGAGCCTGAGCCTCGGTGTTATAACATTCAGCTTGAAGTCTTGATACAAACCCCAAGCATGGCGGAGGCACAGGTCATCTGTCGCTCCAACGCGAAACATCTCTATTGGTCGTTCCAGCAACAATTAGCCCACCAAGTCTCCAACGGAACACCGATTGAAGCGGGAGACCTGTACGGCACGGGCACGATTAGTGGCCCTGAGGAAGGAACCTTTGGGTCGCTACTGGAGCTCACCTGGCGCGGATCGAAACCAATCAAGCTCAATTCGGGTGAAGA
>JADLGZ010000004.1 GCA_020849075.1 Fimbriimonadaceae bacterium
CTGTGGGGGAGGGAGAGCATGCTTGGCTCGCTGCCGCCCCTCCTAACGGGCGGCGACATGGTCGTTCAAGTCGGGCGGCTCGAAAGTGCTTATCTCCCACCGCCGCAGCGGTTCGAAGCAGGCACGCCAGCTACGGAGGGAGTGATCGGCTTGGGCGCCGCTTTGCGGTATCTGACGCGGATCGGCATGGATGCCGTGCGCCAGCACACCCATGACTTAGCCCTTGCCTTTTGCGACCAACTTAGGCCCGTCCCCGGGCTATCCATTCTGGCCAGCCCCCACCCCGATTCCGGTATCATTTCCTTTAGCATGCAGGGTGTTCACGCCCATGATGTTGCCCAGTTTTTGGGCGATCGTAGCATCTGCGTCCGAGCGGGTCAGCAGTGCGCAGCCCTCGCTCACGGCGCAATGGGTGTACCGGCAAGCGTACGGGTAAGTCTGGGTATTTACTCCATGCCAGAAGATATCGCGCCTTTGGTCACCGGGCTCACTGACCTCTATCACCTCTTCCATGGATAGTCTATATCAAGCCGAGATTATTGACCGCTCCCAGCACCCGCGTTATGCGGGCCCAGTCCCCGGCGCGACCCACTCATCCGGAGGCCTGAACGCCAGCTGCGGGGACGTTATTCGGTGGGAAATTCGAATCTCTGATGGAGTCGTTGAGGAGATCCGACATCAATGTCAAGCCTGCGCGATCTGCACGGCAAGCGCGGACTTACTGGCGGAGGCGCTGACGGGTGTCCCGACCGCGGCCCTTAAGAATGTTACATCCGAGAATGTACTCAGTGCATTGGGTATCTCAATTTCGCCAGTTCGCATGAAGTGCGCTATGCTCCCTTTGAGCGCTCTTTTGAACGCCGTTTGACTTTAGACCTAGGCAAATCTATTTCAGCGCAACTTCGCTAGCATCGGCGGCGTCATTCCTTCGCTATGAAAGCCAAACCAATTCTTCTCGCCCTCCTTGCCGTCGGGAGCCTCGCTGCTTGGGTGCCTGCTGCTCTCGCGGATGAGCCCAAGACAATCTCAGCTAACGATTTGCGCGAGGTCATCAAGACCCTAGATGCAGCTCCAAAGGAAGACAAGGACGACGAAGGGAAGAGTTTTTGGCTCATCAAGACAAAGGACGATGTCAAATTCTTGGTCTTCCAGTATGGCGGGAAGGGTGACGAAGCCACAAGTATCAGCGCAAGCGCGGCATACTCATCAGGGATGAGTGCCTCGGATATGAACGATTGGAATGCAAGCCACCGGTACTACAAGCTTTATTCAACCGACAAAGGGGTGATGTTCGAGAGCGATCTAGACGTCAGCGTAGCGCCCAGCAAGGCCGTGGTCAAGAAGTTCCTGAATGACTTTGCGGTAGCAGCCAAAAAGTTCCAAGACGAGTAAGTCTTTCTAAAAAGCAGAAACATTTGGAGGGGTGCAAACGTTCAAAGTTGCATGGGCTCGGCCCATCCAACGCTATGAAAACTCCTTGGCTTGCGCCCCTTCTTGCCGTCTCCATCCTTGCCAACTTGGCCTGGATTCCCGCCGCCAAAGCGGATGAGGAGAAGACTATCTCCGCCTCCGACATCTCTTCGGTCATCAAAGACCTTGGTCTGAAGGCCGAAGAAGACAAGGATGATGAAGACAAGACCTTCTGGACGATTGAGGGCGAAGGCTACAGCGTCCTGCTCTTCCAATACGGCGGAAAGGGCGATGTCGCGACCAGCCTTGGGGTGAGCGCGTTCTTTGACAAGGAAGCTTCGCTAGAAACGTTGGATTCTTGGAATCGGGATGAGCGTTATACCAAGGCTTACTCTACGGAGGAGCAATGTGCGCTAGAAGCCGATCTTGACCAAAGCGTTGCCCCGAGCAAGGCCGAAGTCAAGAAGTTCCTAGAAA
The DNA here is from genome assembly GCA_020849075.1 of Fimbriimonadaceae bacterium. Classification (GTDB taxonomy): domain Bacteria; phylum Armatimonadota; class Fimbriimonadia; order Fimbriimonadales; family Fimbriimonadaceae; genus JAFLBD01. The sequence goes on from JADLGZ010000004.1 coordinate 1,888, forward strand.
CGTTTACGAAGGCGATCCCCGAATTCAAAGAGCATCTTTCAAGCTCGGACGAGTGAGGTTTACCACCCTCGAACCGCAAGAAGCTCGCCTTCGGTTAGCGAATCGCAGTTAATGCCCGTCATCGGCGCTCCAAGACCCTTGCTGATCTCGGCGAGTTTCTTTGCATCCTTGTAGAAGAGCACGCTCTCTACGATCGCCTTTGCTCGCTTCTCTGGCTCCGAGCTCTTGAAGATGCCCGAACCTACGAAGACGGTCTCAGCCCCGAGTTGCATCATTAATGCGGCATCAGCAGGGGTTGCGATTCCACCAGCACTAAAGTTTGGCACCGGCAGGCGACCTGACTCATGCACGCCTCGTACCAGTTCAAGGGGCGCCTGGTGCTCCTTGGCTAAGACATAGAGTTCGTCTTCACGAGCATTCTGGACGTTCCTAATCTCGCCCAAAATCGTGCGCATGTGGCGCACCGCTTCCACGACGTCGCCCGTACCGGCCTCCCCTTTTGTTCGAATCATCGCGGCGCCTTCCGCACAGCGGCGAAGGGCCTCTCCAAGGTTTCGCGCACCGCACACGAAGGGAACCGTGAATGCGTGCTTATCCACATGGTTCTCAACATCGGCCGGAGTTAGCACTTCGCTTTCGTCAATGAAATCTACTTCCAATGCTTCAAGTATCTGAGCCTCGACAAAGTGACCAATTCGGCACTTCGCCATTACCGGGATCGTGACGCACTCCTGAATCTTCTGGATGAGCTCGGGGTCACTCATTCGCGCGACGCCACCATCGCGCCGGATATCGGCCGGAACGCGCTCTAGGGCCATGACTGCCACGGCACCGGCATCCTCCGCAATCCGGGCGTGGTCTGAATTAACCACATCCATAATTACGCCGCCCTTCAGCATCTCGGCAAGGCCGACCTTTTCACGCCACGTTTTCGCTCTGTCCAAGTTCAAAAGTTTACCTCCTGGAACTTTATCTACGACCTTACGTCCTATTCCGTAAGCCGGTATTCTGGCGGGAATCTTCATGAAGCGATCCCTCACTTTCGCCCAGCTTGCCCTTGTTGCAACTGCCTTCTCTCAAGATGCGATTCTCATGCGTCGCACGTTCACGAATGACCTCGTTGAAAAGTTCAAGGTGAAGGGCGAACATACGATAACTGTGAACTCAGATGGTGAGGAGTTCGAATCATCAATGTCCCTATTGAATAATCGAATCTTTACCTTTACCAAGGTGGAGCCTGATGGCAAGGCGATGTTCAAGTATGAGGACACAAATTATACGGGCACGGAGACTGCGGAAGGCGAAACAACGAAGATTGAAAATCCGGAGTTTTATGATGAAATCTTTACCGCCAAGGTCAACCCATTCATGGAGTGTGCCGACATTAAGGTCCAGCCCACCGAGGCTGGGGGCGAAGATGAAGGTGAAGAAGTTGACCCCATCGGGGACGCGCTCGGTGCCAGCGATTTGTCGCAGTACTACTTCCAACTCCCGTCCAAGGCGGTGAAGCCCGGTGATGAGTGGAGTATTCCCATTAAGCAGGAGAAACTTTTTAAGCCCAACCAAGTTGTTAAGGGGAAGTTTCGCGGAGCAATAAAATGGGAGGAGCAAGAAGTACTCGCCATTGAATACACCACAACGGCCGATCTTGATGTCAATCTTGACGAATACGACAATGGCAAGCCTGCCTTCCCAGACATCACGGGAGCAAAGCTGACAGCTCAAGTGAACGACAGCGCGACTATCTATCTTGACCCTAAGGATTTCTCGATCCTCTATTGCCTTGATAAGGTAACGATGACGCTGGAGTTCAAAAGCTCAGAAGCGAGCATGACAATGAAGAACAAGGGCGAAGAGGAAATGCGGCGCTCGAAATGAGCCTGAACGCGTATGTTGCAGCGCGCAAACGCGCCCTCTACGATGAGCTTTCGAGCGGGCAAGAACCCAGCTTCGGCGAATATGACCCGGTCCTCTTACGAGAAGCACGGGCAAAGGGAGCACCGCAAATGGGAAGCACTACCCTAGCCCCCGACCGGATCACCGTTGAGTTCATCTTCAGCGACCAACAAGGAGCATTGATCCTACCCATCAAGCTGGAACCACCAGAGAGAATCATTTTTCTTCCTATCCCAGAATGGGTCATTGAATCAATCTGGCAGGGCGAAATTGATGGTAGTTATCACTTCGAAAGCGACGCGGTTGTTCTGGTAGAACAATTGCTTAGTTCACTAGAACCCGAAGCAAATGCGGCTTTGTTTGCCGTACGAAAGGTCATCGGCAAGGCCTAAGGGGCTAGCCGCTCGATCACCCATTTGCCATCGCGCAACTGATATCGAAAACGATCGTGCAGTCTGGCCTCCCGGCCCTGCCAAAACTCAAACTGATCGGGCTGAAGCACGAAGCCTCCCCAATGGGCGGGGCGGTTCGTTTCCTGTACTGCTTGAGCAGCGCTTTCGAGCACTTCCCGCGATGGGATCACATGGCTTTGTGGGCTCACGATGGCCGATATCTGGCTATCTCGTGGACGGCTGGCGAAGTACTGATCAGATTGCTCCGCGCTCAGTCTCTTGACCGCACCCTCGACTCGAACTTGGCGCTCCAATTGGCTCCACCAAAAGCACGCCGCCACCTGCGGATTCGCAAGGAGTTCCCTCCCCTTGCGACTCTTCTCGTTGGTATAGAACACCAAACCCTCCGGCCCGATGCCACGCATGAGGACCATCCGGGCGCTGGGACGACCTTGCATTTCGGTCGCGAGGCACATGGCGGTTGGTTCTACCTCATGAGCGGCCACGGCTTGATCCAACCATAACGATAGCTGGCGGATGGGGTCCGGATCTAGATCACCCCGTTCTAACGCCCCCCGTTGGTACTCTAACCTCACCGCTCGACCGCCGCCATTTCATTCCAATTTGGGCCAAGCTTGGCATCCACCTCGATCGGCACGTCCACCGTCATCGCATTCTCCATCAAGCTCCTAATGGGCTCAATCAACCCATGCTCAGCGGGCGTCATCTCGAACACAAGTTCGTCATGAACCTGGAGCAACATCCTCGTTGCCGAGGCTCCCAATCTTTGGCGAACATCAATCATTGCTAGCTTAATCATGTCCGCGGCTGCACCTTGGATGGGAGCATTCATGGCTTGTCGCTCGCTGTAGAGCCTTTCATTCCGGTTTGCCGCGTGGATATCGGGGAAGTACCGCCGACGCCCGCGAAGCGTGGTCGTGAAGCCCTTGCTTCGAGCCTCGGCGACAGCGCCGTCCGTATACGCTTTCACCTTCGGGAATCGTTCGAAGTACTGGGTGATCAATTCCTTTGCTTCGCTGACGCCAAAACCCTCTCCCAGTTGCTGAGCAAGGCCAAAGTCCGTAACTCCATAGAGCACAGCGTAGTTGAGCATCTTTGCCAAGCGGCGTTGCTCCTTGCTGACGTCTTCGTTGTCCACATGGAACATCAAGGAGGCCGTCACGGTGTGCACGTCCACACGGTCTTCGAAAGCCTGTACGAGGTTTTCGTCGCGGCACAGGTGAGCCAGCAACCGTAACTCAATTTGGGAGTAATCAAAGGACGCGAGTTCACGGCCCTCTTCGGCAACGAATGCCTTTCTGATTTTTCGGCCCACCTCGGTTCGGATTGGAATATTCTGCAAGTTCGGGTCGTTCGAACTGAGCCTCCCGGTGGCGGCCACAGCTTGAGAATACGTGGTGTGAACTCTGCCATCATCCTTCACCATTCTGGGGAGGGCGTCGGCGTAGGTGCTCTTGAGCTTTGACAACTCACGATACTGCAGGATGGCCCGCACGATCGGATGGTCTATCTCGTTCAGAATCTCCGCTCCTGTTGCCCAGCCGGTCTTCGTCTTCTTACTCCCCGGCAACTTCATGACCTCAAAAAGGACTTCACCCAGCTGTTTCGGAGATGAAATCAGAAACTCCTGTCCCGCATGTTCAAAGACCTCTTTCTGAGCTTGGACAATGTCGCCCTCCAGAGCCTTTGAGAATTCTTGCAGGGACGAACTGTTCAGCTTGATGCCTGTTCGCTCCATCTCGGCAAGGATGGGTATCAGGGGTAGCTCCATCGTATCCAGCACTTGCGATTGTTCCTCAAGCGCTAGCCTTTCTCGCATGACTCGCTCCAGACGGTACAACCCAACCGCAGCCTGTTCTGGATTTTCAGGTGGCGCGACATCCAAGTACCCTTGGATCAAATCCCGCAAAGTGTAGTTGCTCCTTCCGCTCTGAAGTACATAACCAGCGAGCATGGAGTCAAACCGCGGGGGCACCAAGGGAGCATCGGACGACTTGTAGATCGGCTTGACATCATGACCAATGGCTAATTCCGGATGGGCTAAGAAAAGTTGCTCCCCGAAATGGGCCGGTCCATACCGGACTTCTCCGCCGATTGCGATCCACGCCTCACTCACACTGACTTCATCAAACATGGATTGTTGGGGGGCTCCTGCAACAATGTTCAGCGCGAACGGACGACCATTGACCCACTTTTCGAGGTCTTCGAATTGCGAAAATGGGGTCCTAGTGGCAACATCTAAAGACTCAGATTCAACAGATGCGACGCTAATCCCTTCTTGACCGGAGTACCTCGCCAAGACTTGGTGCAATCGCCGAGCGTGAGTCTTGAACTCTAGGCTCAGCAACATGGCTTCGGCGCGTTCAAAATTCTCGGGGCCGATGTGGTACGGGGCGAAGTCAAAGGTGACGGGGACGTCGCGGACGATTGTTGCGAGCCATTTACTCTTTGGAATCTGC
>JADLGZ010000005.1 GCA_020849075.1 Fimbriimonadaceae bacterium
CAACAAAAAGCCCAACCTAAAGACTTCGCCTCATCGTCCCGAACGATGGAATGGCGGCTATTGAACCCCAAGACTTCATGTCCATTTTTACCGACGGCATCCCGCAATTCCTTGATATCCTCCCTCCCGTAATAAGAGAGAAGCTCCAGCACTCTGGAGCTCTGGAAGAGGTGATTGAGGTTGTTATGGATTACGGTCGTCCGGCCGAGGTCCGATATCGAGACCGGATTGACCGCTTCGACTCGGTGGTCATTACGGAGCACGATATTGATTTCGTGGTTAAGTCAGTCGGAGAGTTTTCGCTAGATAATCGCGCTGGCATTGAGCGCACCCTCCACCGAATTTCATGCTTGCGCAACCGCCAGGGCCGAATCATCGGCCTGACCTGTCGCGTAGGCCGAGCCCTCGAGGGCACGATTGACCTCATTGACGACATTGTGCGTTCGGGTAAATCCCTGTTGCTCCTTGGTCGTCCCGGCATTGGTAAGACCACGAAGCTCCGCGAAACCGCGCGCGTACTCGCCGATGAAGTCAACAAGCGGGTCGTCATCGTTGATACTTCGAATGAGATCGCAGGAGACGGTGACGTCCCGCACCCAGCAATCGGGAGCGCACGCCGTATGCAGGTGGCGAATCCCCTTTCTCAGCACGCCGTGATGATTGAGGCGGTCGAAAACCACATGCCCGAGGTCATCGTGATTGATGAAATCGGTACCGAGGCCGAAGCGGCCGCCGCGAGAACAATCGCCGAACGTGGGGTTCAACTGGTGGGCACGGCCCACGGTCAGACCCTGGAAAATCTCATGCTGAACCCCACCCTATGTGATTTGGTTGGTGGAATCCAGGCCGTAACGTTAAGCGATGATGAAGCCCGTCGTCGAGGAACTCAAAAGACGGTGTTGGAGCGCAAAGCCCCTCCGACCTTTGATGTTGTGATTGAGCTCTTGGACTTCGAACGCCTCGCTGTTCACAGCGATGTCATGAAGACGGTAGACCTGATCCTTCGTGGTATTCCGCCTCGCCCAGAAATCCGCGTTCGCACGGAAAGTGGTCGAGTGGAAGTCGTCCAAGAAGAATTGGTCGAGACGACGCCCGTTGAGAGCGTAGACTATCCCGCGCTTTCTCGAAAGCCAAAGCAAGAGGCTGCGCCAAAGGTAGAGGCTAAATCGGCTCCGAAGCTATTGCGGATTTTCCCCTACGGAATTGCCCGCACGAGACTTGATCGGGCCATCCGCGAAAAGAAAGCCGCGGCCTACATCACGAACGACCCCAGCCAAGCGGATGCCGTTATTTCTATTCGTGGAACGAACGGTAAAGCTGCTAAGGTTCGCGAGATGGGCAAAGGCGTGCCGACCGTTGTCGTGAAGTCCAATACCTACGCCCAGATACTCAGTGCTTTGGAAGAACTGCTGGGCAACCCTCGCTTTGATCACGATGTTGAGGTGGAGGCGCTGGCCGAAGCGGCGAAGGGAATTGAGCAAGTCGCCCAGTCGGGTAAGCCAGTAGAGTTGGCCCCGCGATCCGCACGAATCCGGCGGGTCCAGCATCAGCTGGTTGAGTCCAAGCGATACGCAAGCGAATCCGTGGGAGAAGATCCTCAAAGGCGGCTCAGAATCTTGCCTACCCGCCTTTGAGCGAGGGTTTGGTCGGGTTTGTGGTATTTGTGTTTGCTGTTGGGCCGTGCGTCTCATGAAACCCGAACTCCTCCCATACGCCAATATGCCGCCTTGTACCGCCAAGGAACTCATTGGTCACGCCAACAAAGTCCTTCGTGCCATGGGTTTGCCCGACGTTCAAATTCGCACCCTGCGCTTCTACATTGCGCAGGGCGTCGTCCCCCCTCCCGTTGGATCACCAAAGTTCGCCCGCTACGACTTTCAGCACCTTCGCGGCATCGTTAGCTCTCGAGCCCTCCAGAATGAAGGGCTTACCCTGACACAAATCCGTGGGCAGGGCCACGAGGCCAATATTGTGCGTGAGCATAAGGCGGCCTACGGGGCCCCTCCAACGGTGATTCAACTCACCCCGCGATGCCGACTTGAGTTACCAGATGGGAAGAGCCTTGACATCGACTTGCGGGCTGCCCAAGCCGCCCTCGCTCGGATGATCGGCAGAGGCGTAAGCAAGCAATGAGCCTGCCCAAGATCAGCATCATCACGCCGAGCTACAACCAAGGCGAGTTCATCGAAGAGACCATCCTGTCGGTTCTTAATCAACGCTATTCGAACCTTGAATATATCGTCATTGATGGCGGTTCGACAGACGACACCGTCGCCATTCTTGAGCGATACGCCGATCGCTTGGCGTATTGGGTGAGCGAGAAGGACTCGGGCCAAACGAACGCGATCAACAAAGGGATCCAGCGGGCAACGGGCGATATTGTGGGAGTCCTCAATAGCGATGACGTTTACCTGCCCGGAGCTCTGGACTTTGTCGCAGATCAGTTCATGAAGAGCTCCAAGATTCGTTGGATGTCCGCCCCGAGCCTCTACTGGGGCCCCGATCGGGCCCAAATGAGGAACGACATGATGCCCGTAATCCGCCCTTCATGGGTCGGCGGCTGGCTTGTCGCGCAATGCGTCCCTCATCCCTCGACATTCCTGAGCCGATCCATCTTTGAGCAACACGGCCTATTCG
>JADLGZ010000006.1 GCA_020849075.1 Fimbriimonadaceae bacterium
AATGCCCTCGTTGACATCTACGACGGCGGAATCCACAATTGTCTCGTCTTTAGGCTTCATCAGGGTGAAATTGAACTCAAATTGTACCTGATTGGGCTGGTTCAATTCCGGTACAAAACTAGGGACGGAATCACAAAGTACAATTCTCCCGTGCGCGTTCCATTTCTCGACCTTCGCCGCCAGTACACCGAACTTGAGGCAGTCATTGATGCCGATGTCAAGGAGATTCTTTCAACCGGGGCCTACGTTATGGGTAAGCACAACAAGGGTCTTGAAGAGGAAGTCGCGCAATACCATGGCGTGAAGCATGCGATTGCTGTGAATTCTGGAACGGACGCGCTCCGAATTGGCCTTGATGCCTTGGGCATCGGCGCTGGAGACGAGGTGATCACGGTCGCCTTCACATTCGTCGCCACAGTTGAGGCGATCGTTCAGGTCGGCGCGAAGGCGGTCTTCGTAGACATCCGCCGAGAAGATCAGATGATCGATCCGAACCTTATTGAGGCCGCGATCACACCCAACACCAAAGCGATCATGCCCGTTCACCTTTGGGGGCAGATGGCCGACATGGCAGCGATCAATACGATTGCCAAGAAGCACAACTTGCTCGTGATCGAAGACGCCGCGCAGGCGATCGGCTCGATGCAGGGCGGAAAGGGTGCGGGCAACTTTGGCCAGGTCGCGGGCATCAGCTTCTATGTCACCAAGAATCTTGGCGCTGCAGGCGACGGGGGCATGATCGTCACGAACGACGACATGGTGGCCGAGACTTGCCGAAGCATGCGGATCCACGGTATGGGCAAGGAGCGCTACTACTATGACCACATCGGCTACACGAGCCGCCTTGCCGAATTGCAAGCCGCCATCCTCCGCCACAAGCTGAGCAAGCTCGACGAGTGGACGAGCATGCGACAAGCCGTTGCCGCCAAGCTCATCGCCGGCCTTCAGGGCTCAGGAGTAGAGTTGCCGATCACTAGCGCGGAAAACAACCACACTTGGCACCAGTTTACGATACTTACGCAGCGACGAGATGAACTCCAATCCTTCCTCAAGGAACGCGAAATTGACTCGATGATCTACTATCCGGTTCCGTTGCACTATCACGCGCCATACAAACATCTCGCACTGAAGGGCTCTCTCCCGGTAACCGAGAAGGCTAGCCTCGACGTGTTGAGTCTGCCCGTGCACCAGTATCTGCGCGATGATGAGATTGCTTGGGTGTGCGAGAGCATTAAGGCTTTCCGATAGGCGGAATGAATTCCGCGCGCCGGGTGGCGGAACTAAAGTCCACCCTCCGTTATCGCGCCCGGTGATAGCTCTTTCGAGCCTTTGCCGCCAGGTAGTTCCAATCACGCCAGTCGCGCTCGGGGCCGCTGTAACGATACTCCAGCTCGTTTTCAATCGAGTGCTGCTGTTCCATAGGTAGCCTCGGCAGAGCTCGTAGCAACGGCTCAACCGAACCGCCACCTAGACTCGCCAGGTACGAATGATCCAGCACAATCTCGCCGCTGGTGCGGTTGAGGTTATATTCAGCGATCATTCGATCTGGGTTGGAAATGCTAACCAAGGCGATCGCTCCAGCGATACTCCAACCAAGAGCCCGCGGCAACCGATTGAGCTTGCGACTCAAGATTGACAAAGCGACAAGCACCAGCAGGGTGGCGAGCCAAGCCATCGAAGCCGAAACATAGAACCGTAGCTCGCTGAGACCATAGGCACCGACGTACAAATCCATTCGCTTACCTGCCGAGACCAAGACCAATCCAATAAGCCCAAGAAAGACCGCTGACGTAACGCGCACGGCCCGATTCGATTCGCGAACCATGCCGATCGCGCCGAGGACCATGGGAACGGCAATCGCGACCAGCGTGACCAGTTCAAAAAAGCCTCGTCTCGCGTACTGGGCGTAGCTCATGCCTTCGGTCGCCAAAACGACGTCGCTCCCGCCAAACAAATAGCGTCCCTGCACCACAACGAACCCGGCCACGAGCGCGGAAAGCGTCGCGAAGACCGTGATGAACTCAACTCGGCCCAACTGGGTTGGACTGCCAAGTTCGGAGCCCGGCAATGGAGGAGCGACAACACGAGGCGACGTTGCGCGGCGAAGGAAGCCCACCGCAAACAGACCGGTCAGAATCGCGATCCAGGTTCTTACGATGACGGCCTCAGCGTTCACCTCAATGTGGGGCGTGAGCAAGCGACTGAAGACTGGGTCAGCACTCGACATCAGGCACATAAAGAGCACGACAGCCGGAATGGCGAGCGCGAGACCTCGGCCCACGGCTCGAACATTCTGCCCCTTGCCATTGGTTGGTTTGAGTTCCGCCCACTTCACACTGCCACTCACCTTGAATGCTTCAAGCCAGAACTGAGCCCAAGCGCAGGCTGCCATCACAAGCAGCCGCGAGAGCGTGGGCCGGGATTGCTCGGACGCAGTTTTGAAGGCATAGAGCCCGAATGTGCCCAAGATGAAGAGGGCATTGAGCGTCACGATCCACGGTGAGTCGTTCATCGCGATGCTTCCCGACCCCAGGAGCAGCGCGCCAATCGTGGCCCAATCTCGGCCGCCGGTCCCCGGCTTGATGACCAGAAATGCGGCGGCGATCAGGACGCCAATCCAAAGCAGAACATTCAGGCCCAGGCCAGCGGAATAGAAAAGAGCCTGCCCGGCTAGCCCCAAGGCTAACCCAAGAGCGATTAAGCGGAGGCCATGAAATGTCGATGCTTCCATTGTTCCGGGCAACATTCTGCGAATTGCTCCCGGTTCCACATTTTTGTTTCAGAATGTTCTGAAATTTGAGAACAGGTCAAGTCCAGGAGAAGTTTTCACAATTTTCAATCATAATTGAAATATGGATCGTCGCGAAGGACTTCCATCAATTCAAACGCTCGGCCTGGACTTACTAATCACCAACCGTTTCCAGCGCTGGCAGCCCATCGCTATGCCCGCCATTTGGGCAGCCTGCTTCATGTTGGCGTGGCATTGGGGCTTCTTCGTACTGAGCTTCGCCAGTCTGGTGCTTGCGTTTTCGGCAAGTTCAACCTCGACGCACGATGTTCTTCACGGTAGCTTGGGCCTCAAGCGAATCCAAACCGAGTGGCTCCTTTTCATGCTTGGAGCACCTATTTTGGAGAGCGGCCATGCCTATCGGCTTACTCACCTGGAGCATCACCGCAGCTTCCCCTCGGACGACGATATCGAAGGCGAAGCCGCGCATATGCCGGTGTGGCGGGTGCTTTTGGCGGGGCCAACTTTTCTGCCCAGGCTATGGATTTGGGCCTGGCGAAAGTCCCATGGTTTGCCCCGGCAACGCCGTTGGCTGGTCATCGAAGCACTTTTGCCTGTCTTCGGTCTCGTCGCCGGAAGGCTCGCGCTTCCATGGACATCCAGCATCCTGGCCTATGTCGTCACCGTGATGATCTCAAGCTGCTTCTATCCTCTGTTCGCCGTACACCTTCCGCACCGCCATTTCGAAGACTCCCGGCCGAAGCAAGCATGGACGTTGCGCGGACGGCTGATCCCGCGACTCTTTCGACCGCTTGCGTTCCATCTGGAACACCACCTTTATCCCATGGTGCCAAGCCACAATCTGCCTCTACTCGCAGAGCGCCTTGAGAGCTATCTGCTAAGTCAAGGGGTTCGCCTGCTCCATGTGCCGTAGGGTCAGCGGAAGCTGATGCCGATCGCGTCGCCGTTATTGGTCAGGTTCTTGTACTCTTCGATCTTGCCGCCAAGTTCAGTCCACCGGTTAAGTCGATCCTCTATCGCCGAACGTAGCTCACCATGTTTGACGCTCATCGCGACCAAATCATCGCCCGCTTGTGGCCGGGCCAAAAGTCTCTCGTGAGCTTCCATTTCGGTTTCTAGTTTGGTGATTTCGTCCTCTAAGCCCGATACTTCCTTCTGCATCCGCGCGATCTCTTTGCTGAGTTCGCGGGGCGAAAGCATGGGCGTTTGCTTGGGGGCGTCTTTCGGGGCCACAGCTGGCTTAGTTTGCGAGGCTCCCTTAGCCTTCCAAGCGCGATACTCAAGGTAATTGCCCTGGTATTGCGTTGCCCCGTCTGGGCGCAGTTCGAGGGTCTGTTTCGTGACCTGCTCCAAGAGCCAGCGGTCGTGACTCACCAAAATAAGCGTGCCGTTGTACTCGTTTAGGACATCCGCTAGAGCTTCTCGGCTGGCGATGTCAAGGTGGTTCGTGGGCTCATCGAGCACCAGAACATTCGGATGCATGCTCGTGATCGCCGCTAGGGCGACCTTGCCCTTCTCGCCTCCGCTCAGCGTTTTGATGGGACGCATTGCGTCGTCGCCCGAGATTAGGAATCGTCCGAGGAGATTGCGTGCTTGAGCCTGATCCATCCCGAGTTCGTAATGCATCGTTTCTAGCGGCGACATATCCGGGTTAAGGAAGCTCGCGTCTTGGCGGAACCAGCCGAGTTCAACATTCGATCCCAGCTTCGCCTCACCTGCAACTGCCTCAAGATCACCCAACGCAACACGCATAAGCGTGGACTTGCCCGCACCATTGGAGCCGATTACGCCCCAACGGTCGCCCCACTTCACTGTCCAATCGAGGTTCTGAAACAACTCTTGGGTGCCAAACGCCATGCTGAGCTTCTTGCAGTCGAGCACAACGTCGCCTGCCCGTTTGGTGACTTTGAAACCCGCCTTCATCTGCTTGTCTTCGCGGTGTGGCACGATGCGCTGGGCTTCCATTCGCTCCAGCATTTTAAGTCGGCCCCGGGCTTGGGCAGTGCGTTGACTGTTGATAAAGCGCCGCACAAACTCGTCCAGCTTTGCCATTTCGGCCGCTTGCCGGTCAGCGTTCTTGGCGAGGAGCTCGTCGGCTTCCTTACGCAGCTTCAAGTACTTATCAAACGGGCCCGGATAGGCATCAACCGTGCCCTCTCTTATCTCCAAGACACGTTCGGCGACACTTTGCAGAAATGTTCGATCGTGGCTCACGATGAGCACCGCGCCGCCATAACCGCGAATCCATGATTCCAGCCATTCGATCGCATCGAGGTCGAGGTGGTTGGTAGGTTCGTCGAGGATGAGTAAGTCCGGTTCTTCGAGTAGCAACTTAGCGAGGGCAAGGCGAGTCTTCTCACCACCACTTAGCGCACTCACAGGCTTGCTCCACTCTTCCTCTTCGAATCCCAAGCGCTTCAGAACGAACTTGAGATCATTCTCGACGGCGTAGCCACCCTCGCTGTGAAAGTGCTCCTGAAGGCGGCTGTATTCTTCAAGGTCATCTTCTGTGGCGTGATCGGCCATTTGCGACTCCAACTCACGCAGTCGCTGTTGCATCTTGACGAGCTTTTCTCGAGCTTCCGTCGCAACCTCAAGGACGGTTTGATTGGTATTGGGCAGGCTGACTTGGCTCAGATAACCAAACGTGGCACCTCGAGCCCATTGAACACTGCCGCCGTCGTGCTGCATCCCACCAGTGATGATCTTGATGAGGGTTGTTTTGCCAGCTCCATTACGCCCGACCAAGGCGACCTTTTCGTGCCGGTCAAGGCGAAAGGTGCAACTTTCGAGGACGACTTCGCCCGCGAATTCTTTATGGATGGCGTTGACCGAAAGAAGCACGAACTTCTATTTTGACAGGTTGCTATCTTGCAAGCCCAAACTTCAGTTGGGCATACCCATCAATTTCGAAGTGCTCAATACGGATGCGGTGCGAACCACCCAACTTGACCCTCCGCTCGTAGGTCGCTGGCGGGCTGTAATGCCATTCGTCAATCAGTAACTGATCGTCAAGCCAAAGCCGAACTCCGTCGTCGGCGCCTATAGATGCTGTGTACTCACCCGGACCAATGGTGAACCGTCCCTCTGCAACTGTGGCAAAGTGGTCCTTCGGTCCGCCGTTATAGGGTGCCCCCGACCAGCCATAGTCCAATGCGGAAACATGTTCCTCGCGCGACGGCGGCGTCGACAGTAGGTCACGGAATCCCCTTTCCATGCTTCGAGGCTCTTCCTTGGCGGGATCGTATGGCCAAAAGCGCACGTGCCAATCAATGGGTACGTTGAAATCACGCCAACCAAAGGACTTCCAGTTTCCCGCCGAGGTCACAACCCCGCGATAATCCACCGTTTGAGCCCCTCGGTATTCAAGCTGAATCGAAACATCCGCTCCGGTCAGAGTAGCCCTTAGGCTCCCGGGAACTGATCCCGTGGTCGCTTCCAATTTTGCACCCCGTACCGACTTAACCCGCCAGCGACCCCGTGGACCAAGGACCTCAAAGACAACTGCACGTCGACCAGAATCCACTCTTGTATCGCGGGGCCATAGAATCGGCGATCTAAAATCGTACGGCCCCCACTCATCTACCAAGATGTACCGACGACCTCGCAGCGTTCCATCCCGTAAGAAGGGATTGTTTCCGTAGGTATCAGGCGGAACGAAAAAGCGTTTCAAGCTGGGAGCAACCTTCTCTTTGATCGGATTCCACCCTCGTACAAAGCGTTGCAAATACTCACGGGTGCCATCCTTGAGCTCGGTGCGCACATTGCCATCGGGGCGCATCAGGGCTGGTTTTGGTCGCGCGCTAGCCGATCTTAGCGTCATGTTTCCCTTGCCTACAAGGGAACTGGTTGAGCTGTCGTTGACGGTCCGGATTGTGTTGCCAGAAAAGACGAGGTCTGAGAACTTCGCATTCTGACCGAGAACACGACCATTTGCACTAAAGGTGTTCTGCCAAGCATTGAATCCACTCACCCCGCCAAGCTCAAAGACCGCCGATACTGTGTCCCGAAAAGCGTTACCCCGTATTTCATACCCCTTCGATTGAACATCACGATTCTTGGCGTAGCCCCAGTCGCTAGGCTGGGAATCGCGTTCCCATATCCGCAGGCCAACCAAATTGCGATCGAACTCGTTGTGGGTGATGGTGTTGTTCTGACCTTGCTCGATCGCGATGGCATCTGAGTTCAATGTGAAGTGGTTCCCGACTATTGATGAGTCATAACTGTATCCCCCCCAAAGCCCGTGCCAACACTCTTGAACAAGGTTGTTAGCGAAGGTATTGCGGCTGAAAGTCGCTTCAATGCCATTTGGTGGGGCATGGCTGAAGTCATTTCCGTAAAACAAATTATCATTGCAGCCCCCTTTCCCCGTGTCCATGGTGGACTGCCCTGCCCACAAAAATAGGCCGTCACCGCCATGGGTGATGCTGTTATACGCCACAACATTCTTGTTGCTCTGCTCATACATGAGCAACCCAGCCGAGTCTTGACCGCGATTCCATTTGCCGTGGCTATAACCTCGCACACACCAATCAACTTTGTTGTGCATGATCGTATTGTTCGAGCTACGATACAGCCCAATCCCCACGCCACTCAGAAACTCAAAGGCGCAATTGGCAATCGTGCCCTTGTTAGTTTCGGACAGCATCGCGCCGCATTGTCCACCCGTGGACTTCACATTTCGTAATTTGAAGCCGTCGCTTTGCTTGATATAGATCGCGGCCCCACGATCCAGCCATTCATCCTTCTCGTTTTGATGGAAACTCATCCAATCGGTAGGGTCCTCTTTGTCCAACGTGCTCTTCAGACGTGGCTTCCAGTTGTAGCTCAAATCGCTGTCCAGAAGCATGAAGCCGGGACATCCATCTACTCTGACACCGACCTTATATCCCCGTACCCTGAGGTTCTTCAGAACAATGTTCTTCCCCTGTACAACAATTCCCGTCCCTTGCCTTTGATCAGGCTCGACCGTGATGGGTGTTCCGAGAATCTCGGCATTTTGGAAGTCCACCGTGATGTTTTCGCCACGGATCGTGATAGCGGGGTAGTCGCCATCACTCCGGCGGTGGTATTGCCCTGGTTGAATGATGCAGCTTTGGTTGATGATGCCGTCGCGGGGGAGCGGAATCGCATTTAAAGCCACCAGCCAAGTCAGCACCATAGACTCTATTATCCCGTGGAACTGGAAACCTTCGCGTTAAATGACTGCCCAGTAAGATTCGCTCGGTAAACTACGAGCATGCCTCTTTCCCGAGAACAATTGGCCATGCGAGCTGCACAGGAACTACGCGACGGGTTCTTGGTGAACCTAGGAATTGGTATCCCGACGCTGGTCGCGAATTACATTCCGGCGGGCATGGACGTGGTGCTCCAGAGCGAGAATGGGATGCTCGGTATGGGGCCCTTTCCCTACCCCGACGAGGCTGACCCCGACCTGATCAATGCAGGGAAGCAGACGATTACCGAGATTCCTGGTTCAAGCTACTTCAGTAGTTCGGATAGCTTCGCCATGATCCGTGGAGGGCATGTGGATCTATCTGTGCTCGGAGCGATGGAGGTCAGCGAAGAAGGCGACCTCGCCAATTGGATGATCCCAGGCAAGATGGTCAAAGGTATGGGTGGTGCCATGGATCTCGTGGCCGGAGCCAAGCGAGTCGTTGTAGTGATGGAGCACACAAACAAGGCGGGTGAAAGCAAGATTCTGAAGCAATGCACCCTCCCACTCACCGGCAAGAATTGCGTAAACATGATTATCACGGATCTAGCCGTGTTTGAGGTCACCCCCGATGGGCTCGTCCTCAAAGAGCATGCTGCGGACGTGAGCTTGGATGAGATTGACACAAAGACTTCCGCAACCTACACGGTATCGCCCGACCTTAGGCCAATTTCCTTTTAGTTTCCGATAAACCCAAGCAAGAACTGGACTAAGTGGCGGTCACCGACATAACTATGCCCGCGATCTGGGCCCACCCTGAGTTCGTAATCTTTACCCAAGCGCTCTAGTTCTCTTATGAGTTGCAAACTGTTGCTCGGGTGAACATTATCATCGCTCGTTCCAAAATAGAGTTGTAAGGCACCCTTGAGGTTGCCCGCATAGGTCAACACGTTTCCAGCATCGTACGCCGCCTTCTGATCTTTGGGTAGCCCCATGAACCGCTCGGTGTAGATAGAATCGTAGTTTCGCCAATCGGTAGGCGGACTACTTGAACTTGCCGCTTGGAAAACATCCGGATACCTCAGCAATGCCATGAGTGAAGCATAGCCACCGTAACTCGTGCCGAAAATCGCCACCTTTGAGGAATCCACATAGGGGAACTCCCCTAATTTCTTTGCGAACGCAGCAAAGTCATCAATCTCGGTAATCCCTAGGTGGGTGTAACCAGCATCTCGAAACGCTGCCCCACGTCCAACCGCTCCTCGAGTCTCGGCCTGTACCACCAGGAATCCCAGTTCAGTGAGGGCGCGATAGGGCTGATAGGCGAGGCTAACATCGCTGCGTTCCGGTCCACCATACACATCAAATAGAACGGGGTACTTCTTGGCTGGATCAAATCTTGGCGGAAAGGAAACTAGTCCTGTAAGGGCGGTCTTTCCATCAGCACTAACAAACGGAACGATCGCCGTGGCCGGTGCGGGGAGCATGGCGACCGCTGGCCGCTCATGCTTACGCAGTAGCCTGGCACCGCCAGCCCCGATCTTAAACAAGCCGAATTCTGGAGCGTGATTGGGGTCTTGCGCCGAATCGAAGAAATATTCACCATTTGGTGAGACCGAGACATTGTGGTGCAACCCGGGATTAGTTAGCAAGGTCGCCTTCTTCGATCTAAAATCATAGCTGTAGAGCTGATTGGCAAGCGCATTTGCCCCCCCTCGCCCCCCATAGACCATGCTTCGCTGATTGACCGAATAAAGCGCGCTTACATCAAACGGATGCCCTCCCAGCGCTTCAATCGCTCCGGAACGAATATCAATTCGAGACCAGTTGGCGAATCCGCCCCTGTCACCGGGGACAAAGACTTTGTCGGCAATCGGTGTTGGAGACCAAGTTGAAGGGATGTAACCTGCCTCATCCGACTCCTTGTAAAGAGAGCGAATGCCTCCTTTGGCGGTGTCGTAGACGGCAACCTCACGTTGCTTGTGTAGCCGGTCCATACGCGAAAACATGAGCCAATCTGAACTAATCCAGCGAACATCAAAGAGGTACTCGACCCCCGGACGGGGTGCCATGTCAATTTTGTGTGCCTCTCCTGTAGCGGCATCACCAATCCATACTTCAACCAAATGGTTATTCGCACCCGCCTTCGGATAATCCAGTTCCATCAGCTTCGACTGAAGGTCAAGCTGCTGTGTGAGGAAATAGGTTGGGACCGGTTTAGAATCGAATTTGTAAAACCAGAAGTGGTTCCCAGTGGGCGCCCAGCCCATTCCCGCGTTCTGACTGAGTTCCTCCCCATAAACCCACGGCACATTGCCACAAAGGACCGTTGGCGAAACCTCGGCGTCGGGCACCAAGGCAATCGGATCACCCGAACCCTTGAGGTAAACCCGATTACCTTGCGTGTACAGGCGGTAGTGACCGTCCGGGGAGTCAATCGGTCGCCCCCGCAAGCTTTGGAACGACTTGGCTGGCGTGAACACGGCAGGAGGGTCGATGACCTCACCCTTTTCACATCGTCGCCACACCCGATTCCGCCCTTCTAAGAGTCCATAGGCCGTTGAGTCGGCGGACCATTGAACATTCGCTTGCCCGGCTTGCCGATAAGCCTGCTCCAGGCCTCTTCCCGACTGGAATGCGGTCCATCGAGGATCCTTGTCAACTTGGGCGAGCGCTAGCGTCGGAAGGAGGGGGAGAAGCCAAGTAAGTTTCATGAGTTTGTGATTTGAAGCGAAGTCCGCGCTCCGCGGCTAATGAAACCGCCGCAAGCAACATATTTTGACGACATTCGAGCTCTTCGCGATAGGTGTCTATCGCGAAGCGAGCCACCACCTGAACAATAGCACCCGTTTCGCGAAGCTCAAACAAGGCTGCAACAACGGATTCTGGCTGAACATGGGACATACCCCTTATGGCTTCCGCCAAATTGGCCGTGAACCCTTCAGCTTGGGCAACCGAGCCGGGAGCCTCAAGGTGGATGGAAGTCCGGATCCGACGCGA
>JADLGZ010000007.1 GCA_020849075.1 Fimbriimonadaceae bacterium
CCGCTTGCTTTGCGGCGTCAATAGTGTCTAAGTCGTCCTCGGTGAACGTAACATCGTTGGGCACTAGGTCAACGATCACGACATCGGAACCTCCAAATTCTGAACTTGTGTAGTAGATGCTGCGACCATTGGGTAGGAAGCGAGGAACGCTAGCCCCTTTGGCGGCGCGGGAGATCAAGAGTGTCTTGCCCGTGGCTACCTCGACAATTGAGACAGAAGCAGCCCTGACCGTTTGATCAACATAGGTGATCCACTTGCTGTCGGCTGACCAACTGAAGGCGGCAGAGTTCTTGTATGCATCAGGAAAGCCTCCATGGACAAGAGTTCGCGGTGTTCCACCCGTTGATGATACGATCTGGATTTCGCGATCATTTCGATGAAAGGCAATCCACTGGCCATCAGGCGAAACAATTGGGTTGGTTAGATCCCCGCTGTCGGACAGAAAGAGGCTCTCGTTCCCGGCGATGTCCACCTTCATCAATTGGCGATGACCGTTCCGGCCTGTGGCGAAGAGCACGGTAGTGTTGCTTAACCATTGTGGCGACATGTCCCAGGCAAGGCTTGTGGCGAGCTTCCGCGTGGTACCTCCCCGTTCGGGAATCAGGAATAGATCGCCTCGGACGCCAACCACGGCCCGCTTTCCGTCAGGTGAGGCGACGTATTCGGTTGCGCCGCTCGTAAGTGTAAGGTCTTGAATTGGGTTTAGATTCGAATCTTCCGGTACCTCGATCTTGACCACGTGGTTGGCACCCGTTGCCAAATCAAAGAGCCAGATTTCACTATCGTATTCGTAAACGATCTTTGCCCCGTTGCTTGAGATCGCAGGCCATCGGAGAGTGCCGCCGTCATGCTTGGTTAGCTGCTTGGGTGAACTGCCCTCACCCGTCATGCGCCAAAGGTTTGGCGATCCCCCTCGGTTACTCATAAAGACGATGGACCCGTCGGGGGTGTAAAGCGGGAAACTGTCATTGTTTTCGTTATTTGTCAGCTTCCGGTGGTCGGTCACAGGGGCGCCGAAAGTGCCGATCCATATTTCCGAGGTATCGGTACCTCGCTCATTTGGGTTGCGCCAATTAGAAGGGCTCCCACCGCCACAATAGGCAATCTTTTGACCATTTGGTGAAACTGAAGGATAGAACTGGAGCTCAAAGACATGGTTAGTCAATTGGATCAGGTCGCCTCCCTGGGCGTTCACCGAAAAGAGATTCATGCGGCCCCAGGCATTGGTGTGACCAAGAATCCATTTGCTGTCTGGTGAAAACCCAAAAATCACCTCTGATGCGCTATCAAAGGTGATTCGCCGTAGATCAGTCCCATCTGGTTGCATGGTGTAAACATCTGGGCTGCCGTAACGATTTGAAGTAAAGGCGATTGTTTCGCCATCGGGTGACCATCGAGGGCTACCATCGTTTGCGGGATGAACGGTTAACCTGACGGCCTGACCACCCTTGGATGGAACTCGCCAGAGGTCGTTTTGCCATGAGAAGACGAGAGTCTCTCCGTCCGGTGAAATCGTGGGCTGGGATGCGCGCTTGATTTCTGTGGCAAATGAAAAACCAACGATGAGAAAGACAGGCAAAACGGCCAATCGCTTCATGTCATGAATCTACTTGATTCTTAGAACTTGACGCTGATCTGACCGGTGATTACGTGTCCACGATTTGCGGGTTGATTGCTAAATGTGGAGCTGCCGCCAAGCTCGCCGTACTGCAGAAGCAATTTGAACATGTTGCCCTGCCCCATATCCATCCCAAATCCGAGGGTGGCCCACTGGCGCCGCAAAAGGGACCCGCTCATGAGCTCAATGTTCAAATTATCGAAGCCCACCAGTCCATAAATGTTGGAGTTGAAGCGATACTCCAGCCTTGTGGACAAATTGGTGAAGTCAAACGAGCCACCGGGAAGCGAGTCTCCTCGAGTTGCTGCGCCGATGACTTTTAGATTAGGGGTCAGACTGAGGTACCCCGCAAGGGACACATCTTGACTATTTCTTGGCAGGAGCTGACTAATGCCTATCCACGTATCAAATGGCGCAAAGTCTTCTCCGGTTCGCCTCAGGCCACCGCGAAGGCCCCAATTTGGGCGATTATAGCCAAGGTTCAGATTGATGCGAGTGGTTCGTTCTGAAAGCAAGGGGCCCGTTACCCCCAAGCTAGTGCTGATTTGTAATCTATCGCCTAACTTGAGCGACATCTCTTGTTCAGATAGCTTGTTACCTTCCTGCGCGCGGGCGACCGGACAAAGTGCTATCAAAAGCAGGCAGGTAAGGGTGCTGTTCAGGGACATGGCGGGGGCAATAAATAGAATGATGCTGGGCTCAAAAGGTTCAACTAATATTATGGCATCGGACCTTCAGCTCACTAGGCTCGAATAATTGCCAATAGTTCCGCTGTCTTTTGCTCCATCAGAGCATGATCCGCGCGGGTTTCTACATTAAGGCGGATCACCGGCTCAGTGTTCGAGCCTCGAAGGTTGAAGCGCCAGTTTGAGTACTCAACACTTATCCCATCGGTGCGGTCAATCTGGCCATCGCCATAGAGTTCCTCCACTTTCGCCAGGACGGCCTGCACATCGGTCACCTTTGAGTTGACTTCTCCGCTACAGGGAAACTTGAGGACCATATCGCCGACAAGTTCGCCCAGGGACTTCCCCGTTCGACTGATCAGGTCAGCGATCATGATTAAGGGGATCATGCCGCTGTCGCAATACCAATGGCCCTTGAAGTAGTGATGGGCGCTCATTTCGCCGCCGTAGATGGCATCCTCAACTCGCATCCGCTCCTTGATGAAGGCATGGCCGCTTTTGCACATTACGGCCCTCCCCCCGTACTTAGACACGATATCAAGCGTGTTCCAAATGAGCCTAGGATCGTAGATGATCGTTTGGTTTGGATCGGAGCTGAGAATGGCTTGAGCGAGAACTCCGACGATGTAATACCCCTCTATGAAGTTACCGGCACCATCCAAGAAGAAGCAACGGTCGTAGTCGCCATCCCATGCGACGGCAAAATCGTAATGCCCCGGATTCGCCCTCAGCTTTGATTCAACCCTCGCCCTCGATTCTTGCAGGATTGGGTTAGGCACTCCATTCGGGAAGGTGCCGTCCGGCTCATAGAGCATCTCATCAACTTGGAGGGGGAGATAGGGGGACAGGGCTCTCATGGATAACCCAGCGGCTCCATTGCCTGCATCGGCCAGTACCTTTAGCGGCTTCATCTCGGCGATATTGCCGAAGCCAAGGAGGTGCTGGACGAAATCTGCATAGCAATCCTTCTTCTCCATTGGCGGAGAAAAGTTTGCCGGGATACTGCCCTTGAGGATCTCGGCGGCGGATTTTTCGATGTCGTTAAGGCCTGAATCGCCACTGATGGGGCGACTCTCGGCGCGGACCATCTTCATGCCATTGTATTCGGCTGGGTTGTGGCTGGCCGTAAGCATCACTCCTCCATCAAATCCATAGCGGGCTGTGGCGAAGTAGACCATCTCGGTTCCCACCATCCCGAGGTCAGTTACCTGCACTCCTTCGTCGGCA
>JADLGZ010000008.1 GCA_020849075.1 Fimbriimonadaceae bacterium
CATGAGGACCATGTTGGCGCCCTCTCTCATTTGTTACAACGCGTCAATGTCCCGATCTACGCTACTCAGTTCACCCATGCGATGATCCGGCCCAAGCTGGAAGAGAGGATGGACACGCGCAACCTAAGGGTCGTGACGGTCCGCCACGGCGACCTCATTCCCGCAGGAGATCTCAAGTTTGAGTTCATCCGGATCACGCACTCGATACCGGAAACGAGTTGCATTGGGATTCATACCGAGCATGGTGTTGTCCTCTTCACCGCCGACTTCAAGTTTGACTTCACACCCGTAGACGGACAACTCACCGACCTCAAGCGCCTGACTGAGCTAGGCGAATCGGGTGTCGTGTGCCTCCTTAGCGATTCCACAAATATTGATCGCCCGGGGTTTGGGCCGAGTGAACAACTCGCCAGCGAAGGATTCCGGAAGGCTTTTGCTGAGGCATCGGGGCGAATCCTGATCACGATGTTTAGTAGCAATATCCACCGTATGCAGCAGGCGATGGATGTCGCCGCCGAAACGGGCCGCAAGGTCGCCGTTGCGGGCCGCCGCATGGAACAGACCGTGGATATCTGTACCCAGCTGGGGTACATCAGACCTCCCAAAGGGGTCCGGATTCGCCTTGACCAGGCCAATGAGCTACCCGAGAATCAAGTTGTCATTTTGACCACCGGTAGCCAAGGTGAGCCCATGAGCGCTCTGGTCCAAATGTCAAGAGAAGAGTATTCGCGGATGCGGGTTCGCGAGGGCGACACCATCCTCTATTCGGCTCGACCTATCCCAGGCAACGAGGCGGCGATCTGGCAAACCACCAACCGACTCTTCAAACTTGGTGCGGTCGTGGTCCACGACGCCAACCCGCCCATCCACGTTAGCGGCCACGCCTATCAGGATGAGATCAAGATGATGATCAACCTGACGAAGCCATTCTATTTGGCACCCGTTCACGGCGAGCCACGCCATCTGCATGCCTATTGCGAAATGGCGCGAGCAATGGGGCATGCAGATCATCGAATGTTCAAGTTGCAAGACGGTAAGAAACTCATCATTGACGAAACGCATGCCTGGCTCGATGACGCCACCGACGGAGCTGAGCTTTGGATAGATAAGGGCGGCCACATTGTATCGCCGCAATTGGTGCGTGAACGGATGGTCCTGTCCGACTTTGGATTGGTGACGGCGACCGTGAAGATATCCACGACAAAGGGTCCTCTGGGGATTACCCTTTCCTCGCGCGGATATTCTGGATCAGAGATTTCGCTGACCCGGGCTCGCGAAGCCGCGCTAGATGCGCTCGACGCAGTCCCGGTCAAGCAGTTGACAGACGACAACTTCTTGAACGGAAAAATAACCGATTCGATCAGCGTGACCCTGCAGCGCCAAGCCTCGTTGAGGCCAATGGTTGTCGTAAACATCGTTCGAGTTTGACGAAGTGACAAAGTAGCGGATTTCCACTCCCTGATTTCATCACGCTGGCCGTCGGCGATGGCGATTCATTGAGGCCAATAGCGCCGGGCTCTCCAGTTATTGTCTTCTAAGGGTATCCTCCGAACCTGCGGATCTCGCCGGGGTGGCGGAATGGTAGACGCGGCGGTCTCAAACACCGTTGAGCTCAAACTCATGAGGGTTCGAGTCCCTCCCCCGGCACCAACTCTTAAATTAGGAATTAGGAATTAGGAATTTCCAGTTCCTTCTTCCATTCCCCGAGCAACGCAATGGCTTGTAGGGGGGTCAAGTCGTCCACATCCAAGGCCTTTATTTTCTTCACGACTGGCGGATCTTCCACTTCGAATAGCGTGAGTTGGAGCCCCCTCACATTGGGCGCAGGGCTCGCGGCGGGTTCGGCCAGTTCGAGACCTTCAAGGATTTCAGCCGCCCTAGCCAAAACGCTCTTCGGAACTCCCGCTTTTCGCGCAACGTGGATTCCGTAGGAGCGGTCCGTTCCCCCGGGTAGGACCTTGTGCGTCCAAACAATGTCATCGCCGACCTCCTTAACACTCACTCGGTAATTCACAACGCCGGGTAATTGGTCTGCGAGCACATTCAGTTGGTGGTAATGAGTCGCGAACATTGTCGTACAACCAATCTCGCTAAGCCGCTCTAGCATTGCCCAGGCGATCGCTAACCCGTCAAATGTAGAAGTACCGCGGCCAACTTCATCTAGGACTACCAGGGAACGCTCTGACGCATGATTGAGAATGTAAGCGCTCTCGGTCATCTCGACCATAAAGGTGGACTGGCCCAACGCTATCTCATCCTTCGCCCCAATCCTCGCGAAGATGCGATCACAAAGACCAATTTTGGCCTTACTGGCCGGTACGAACGATCCGATCTGGGCGAGGAGGGTAATCGTCGCGACCTGGCGCAAATAGGTCGATTTTCCGCTCATATTGGGGCCGGTAAGCACCATCAGCCTCGTGCCTTCGTCAAATTGGGTGTCATTGGGTACGAAATTTGGCGCATTGGCTTCTACAACCGCGTGACGACCCGTTCCAATCTCGAGAATATTGTCTTCGACAATTTGCGGACGGCGGTAATCACGGGTTACGGCGACCTCGGCAAGGCTAGCCAGCACATCTAACTCCGCCAGCGCGCGAGCCGTCTGGAGCAAGGATGCCGAGTGCTCGCCCACTCGAACTCTTAATCTCGTGAATAGTTCCGCCTCCAGGGTCTGCGCCTTATCGCCCGCTCCTAGGACCGCGTTTTCGTGTTCCTTCAGTTCGGCGGTGATGTATCGTTCGGTGTTGGCCGTCGTCTGCTTCCGGATGTACCCGGGCGGCACTTTTTCTTGGTGAATCTTGCCAACTTCTAGGTAGTAGCCAAATACATTGTTGTATCCCACCTTCAGCCCAGGAATACCGGTTCGCTCACGCTCGGAAACCTCAAGTTCTGCGATGAACTTTCGACCGTTTTTGCCAATATCACGGAGCTTATCAAGCTCCAGGTCATATCCGGGCTTGATGATGCCACCCTCACGAATCGAATGTGGCGGATCCGCCATGATCGCTTCATCGAGGAGCATCGCAAGCTCGGCGTGGTCTCCGATCATGGCTTTCAACTCTGCCACGCGGCCCATATCCATCTTGCTGAGAGGCGGCTCGATCGCCGGTATCGCCGCCAGGGTTGCTCGCATCGCGGCAAGATCCCGTGGCCCTGCGATGCCCGTGGCGCACCGGCTCACCAGCCGCTCGAGATCGCTCAATCTGGCCAAAGCGTCGCGCAAATCCGAACGATGTAGCCCAGCCTTAACCAAGCGCTCTACGGCATCATGACGTGAGACAATAGTGCGGCAGTCCAAAAGGGGTTGTTCAACCCAACGCCGAAGCATCCGGGCCCCCAGCACAGTGACCGTCATGTCCAGAACGCTCAAGAGCGTGAACCGCTTGCTTCCATCACTAAGGTTTGCCGTAAGCTCTAGGGCGCGGCGAGTTGATGGGTCGAGCCCCATGAAACTATCCACTGAGTAGCTCGCGAGGCTCTCCACGTGCCCGAGCGCCAGCCCGTTTTGGGCGGCATAGTTGAGCACCATGGCGGCGGCGGCCCACGCACTTGGGCTATCGCTCAGCCCGAAGCCGTCCATAGACGAAACCTTAAACTGATCTTGAAGCGTACGAAGAGCTCGGCGAGCGTCGAATTCTGGCCACTCGGTCGCGGCAATCCCAAGCTCAGCAACGGGCAAATCGGAAAGACTACTTGCGTGGAGTAACTCGGACGGGCGTATCCGACCCAACTCCTGCCACACGATCGATTGCAAGTCCTGACCAGTGATTTCTGTGACGAGAAACTCGCCGGTGGACGGATCCAGCGTAGCAAGTCCGGCTCGATCACCCACGAGGCACAAGGCCGAGAGGTAATTATTCGCCCCCGGGTAGAGCATGGAATCCTCCACTACAGTACCGGCCGTAAGGACACGGGTCACAGCACGGCGAACAAGCCCCTTGGCCGCCTTGGGATCTTCGACTTGGTCACACAGTGCAACCTTGTGGCCCGCTTGGACTAACCGGGCCAAGTACTTTTCGATCGAATGGAATGGGACGCCCGCCATAGGAATGCGCCCATTGTCTCCATCCTCACGACCCGTAAGCGTTATTTGCAGGACCTCAGAGGCTAGGGTTGCGTCCTCCCCATAAAACTCATAAAAGTCCCCCACCCGCATCGCCATCAGCACGCCGGGATGGGCGTCCTTCGCTTGGAAGTATTGCTGCAGCATAGGGGTGCGGGCCTTCATTCAGGAACATTATTGTAGCGAACTTGCATGATTAGGATGCCGTTGACGTTGCTGGTGCATGAAGTGGATTGGGTAGAGTTTGGTGATAATGAAGAAGTCTGATCAGGTTCCCGCTACTCTGATCTTGGCGATTGTTGCCGGGATTGCGGTTACAGGGTGCTCCGGAACACGCCGCGAATGCCACGACGCAACGGGAAAAGTTCTTCCTGGTACTGACTGCTCCAGCGGACGAGCAGGGGCGAGATGGGTTAACGTTCGCACGGGCGGCTTTGGTAGCAGTAGCGGAATTTCTTCATCCAGCTAATGAGGCGAGAACGCCAAGAGTCCCGCCCAAACTACCGTGAGAAGATAGAGAAGCTGGGGCTCTCATTCCATACTGTGGACGAACTGCCCTACTGGAACGAGACGGCTGCCTATCAGTTTGAACGGAACGAGATTGAAACGCTGGAAGCGGCCACCAATACTCTCCATGAGTTGTGCCTCGCTGCCGTTGAGAAGGTCATTGAGAATCAGGACTTTGGGCGCCTCGGCATCCCGAGGCAAGCATGGCCGGTTATCACCAAAGCTTGGAATGATGACCCCCCGGCGATTTATGGCCGCTTTGACCTAGTCTTCGATGGAGATTCGCCACCGAAGTTGCTTGAGTACAATGCCGATACCCCGACCTCGCTTCTGGAAGCAGCCGTGATCCAATGGTATTGGCTCCAAGAAACCTATCCGGAGCGCGACCAGTTCAATTCTATTTGGGAGGGCCTAGTGCTCAAGTGGCGCACCCTCAAGGAGGAAGGCTTCATGCCCTCCAACTTGGTGCATTTCGCGTGTGTTGACTTCCCAGAAGATCTCATGACCACGGCAGTGCTCATGGATACGGCGCATGAGGCTGGGCTTGAAGTACAGCTCAACTGGATGCAAGAAGTTGGGTGGAATGAGGACACCAAGATCTTTGTTGACCCCGGACAAAGGGCGATCGAGACTCTTTTCAAGCTGTACCCCTGGGAGGTCATGATCAGCGAAGAGTTTGGCCCGTTTGCCCTTCAGACCTATTCAAAAATGAACTGGATAGAACCCATATGGAAGCTGGTCATGGCCAACAAAGGCATCTTGGCCATCCTATGGGAGATGTTCCCAGATCATCCGAACCTCCTTCCGACCTTCCTAGACGGGCCTCGCTCTCTGGAATCCTATGTGAGGAAGCCATTCTTTGGCAGAGAGGGCGCGAACGTTTCGCTCCACGGCACCAACCAAGACACGGCCATCGGTGGCGAGTATGAAGCCGGCCCCTACGCCTACCAAGCATACTGCCCCCTGCCGAACTTCGAAGGAAACCACGCGATCATTGGCTCTTGGGTCATTGACTCGGAAGCTCGGGGCATTGGAATCCGCGAATCAGACGGGCCCATTACGCAAAACTTGGCCCGATTCGTCCCCCACTATTTTTGATCCTGAGCTAAGATTACAAATGTGAACGTTCAGATCATCCAATCCAATCCCATTCCTGTCATTATGCTGGCCCATATCGGGCCCTATGAGCAGCTGAGTGCGAAGTTTGATCAGCTTTGGGGTTGGGTCACAAGCCAAAATGTCCCAGCGCAACGCACCATCGGGATCTATTGGGACAACCCAGAGGTAACACCGGCTAACCAACTACGCTCAGCAGCTTGCGTTGAAGTTCCGGCTGGCTTTGCCTTGGGCGATAAGGCGGGCCTCCCTCTCGAAGTTCAGCACATTGCCGGCGGAGAATATGCGACGACGCGTTACGTCGGCCCCTATGAGGCAATGGAACCGGTGTGGGCCCAATTTACGGATCACATTCTAAATGCTCTGGGCCGCAAGATCAGCGATAATCCCGCGTTCGAGGTTTACGTGAACGACCCTAGCGACACTCCGGCTAGCCAACTAATTACCGACCTGTACATGCCCTTGGCCTAATGCAGGTCGCCACCCCTTGGATCTATAGCAAGAAGTTTGATTCGCTAGCGATTATCGGCCCACCGGTCTTCGTTACGCTGATTGTCTTGGTCTTCGGTCAACAGATTGCGGCCGTTGAAGACGCGCCTCTTTGGCTCTGGGTATTGCTGGTGCTTGGAATTGACGTTGCCCATGTCTACAGTTCCCTCTTTCGCACCTACTTTGATAAAGAGGAGTTTCAACGACGCCGAACGTTGTATACGATCGCGCCCATCTTGTCTTGGGTAGCGGGCGTTCTTCTTTATGCGTTCGGAGGGCCGGGCATGTTTTGGGGGGTGGTAACGTATTTTGCCATCTACCACTTTGTTCGACAGCAGTATGGATTCTTTATGCTGTATCGTCGTGGGGAGCCCGTGGGAGGGTTTGGGTACCGCCTTGATCAGGTCACCATCTATTTGACCACGATTTACCCTCTCGTCTATTGGCACACCTATCCGCGCAATTTTCAATGGTTTAGCAACTTCGAGATCCTCCAGATTCCGTCCATATTCCCTGAACTGATTTGCCGGTATATCTATATTTCGGCGCTCATCTTGTTTTCGGCTAAGGAGGCCCGTCGGTGGGCGAAGACTGGCGAGTTCAACCTCGGCAAGGTGGCCCTGCTTTTTGCCACGGCCGCGGCTTGGAGCACAGGAATCATCCTTTTCAACGGGAACGTCACCTTCATGCTGATCAACATTGTTTCGCACGGTGTTCCGTACATTGCCCTTATTTGGATCTATCAATATCGAAAGAAGGCCAACCAAGCCAATTCCAGCAACCGATTCCTGCGCTTCTTCCAATTGAAGTATGTTCCTTTGTATGTCCTTGCCCTTGTCGCACTAGCCACCTTCGAGGAGGGCATTTGGGACTGGCTTGTCTGGAAGGAACACGGCGAACTTTTTGGCAATGTATCTTGGACGCTTCCGACCGCGGCGCTGATCATTCTGGTGCCCCTACTCACAATGCCGCAAGTGACCCACTACGTGCTTGACGCCTTCATTTGGAGGGTGAACAAGAAGGGCAAGGATATCCGGGCCGTCATTGGTTGAGGCCAATATGGAACTCTTACCCCCCGTAACCATGGCAGGCAAGAACCGTCTACACTAGTCAAGAGGAATTCACACTTGCCCAAAGGAGTTGGTTCAATTTTGCTTTTCGCTCTCGCGGCTTCAATGCATGCCCAGAGCACTATGGTGATCAAGGAGATCGTCATTCGTGGGAATCACCGGGTAACGACGGAAGCAATCCGCGCGAGTATCCGGGCCGCAGAAGGACGACCCTTCATCGCCGACGAACTGGAACGCGATCAAAATGCCCTTCGCGCTCAAGGCGTGTTTAAGGACGTCAAGGTTTTCAGTCGTCAGCTGAGCGACTCCGAAGTCCAGATTATTGTGGACATTGAAGAGAATCCGGTCGTGAAGGAAATCTCGATCATGGGTAATTCCGTGATCAAGACGGAAGATATCCTGAAACTCGTTACCCAACAGAAGGACTCGCTCCTGAACTTCAACGCCCGTAGGCCCACTGCAGAGGCCATCCGAAACCTATATGATCAGCGCGGCTACTTTGCGGAAGTTGACTTCCCGACGATGCCTGATCAGCCGGAAACGATGACGATTCTCGTCATCGAGACGACCATCAACGATATCATCATCAACGGCCTTGTCCATACCAAGCCCCGCGTTGTGCAACGGTTGATCAAGTCCAAAGTGGGTGAGCCGTTGAACGAAGCTACTTGGGCTTCTGACGTTCGGCGGATTCGCAGTACCCAGTGGTTTGACAAGGCCGATCCGGGAATTCGACCGGCGGCTGACATTGGAAAGGTAGACCTCCTGATGGACCTTAAGGAGACGCGAACGGCCAAGTTTGATGTTGGTGTTGCCATGGATCCTTCTAGTCGGCTGGCGGGAACTTTCGCGATCAGCGATTCGAACTTTAGGGGGTCCGGACAGAGCATCGGAGCCCGGATCCAACAAGATACATTTGGCTCCGGGGCAAGCGTCTCGCTTGACTATAGCGACCCCTACTTTGATCGTCACGATACGGCCATTAGTTTTTCGCTCTACTCCCGAGTGCAAAGCTACTTTGCCAATTTCGGTAGCACCACGTCCTCCTTAAGTCGCGATGATCGCTTTGACGAGCGCCGGGCCGGTGGCTCTCTCAGCGTTTCAAGACCCTTGCGCGGAAACTTCTTCGCCACGCTTGGCATGAGCATGGAGAACATCCGGGCAATCAACCTCAGCAGTGGCAGTGCTGAATACATTCGGCAAGATGGATCACTGGTGAAGGGCATTGCCCAAATCAGCCGCGACCGCCGGGACGTCCCGCTTGATCCTTACGAAGGAGACTATCTTCGTGCGAGTATCGAGCCTGGATTGAGCAGGATCGACACCATTGGCGGCAGTGTTGCTAGCTTTACGAATGTGCTCGGCAACAACCCATTTGTTCGGACAACCGCCGAATACAAGGCCTTCTTTAGCAAGCGGCCCAGCGACCGACGAAAGCTCACGGACCCACGCCCCGTAATTGCGTTCCGCACAAGGATGGGGATGATTTCCGGTGATGTTCCGTTCTACGAGCAACTCTTTATTGGGGGATCAGACTCGTTGCGTGGCTATGCAGAGCAACGGTTCTGGGGCAAGAATGCGATCGTTGCATCTACAGAGTACCGGTACCCAATGCCTATGTCCGACGCCTTCACCTTGATCGGTTTTGTGGACTATGGCGGAGCTTGGGGTGGCTATCCTGGGATCAGTAACTTTAGCCAATCGGACAAGATCAAGCTCCATCTAGGCTATGGCGCAGGACTTGGGTTCCGAACGCCGCTTGGCTCAATTCGAATTGACTTCGGCTTCCGCCCGGATGGAGGGTCCCGGACCCACTTTTCAATAGGTGGTAGCTTCTAACACAATCATGAAACCAACAATCAAACTCTATTCGGGCTGGATCGTCGCCGCAGCGATGGCTGTGATCATGTTCGGCTCTGGATTCCAAACTACCGCCGAGAAGACGGGCGTTGTAGACCTGAACAAGGTCATCCAAGACAGCAATGTCGGTAAGCAAAATACGACGAAGTTGAACCAAGCTCTCGCAAAGCGCCAAGCCCTCCTCAACTACATCAAAGACCACACGATCATTACTACCGAGCAAGCAGAGAAGCTGCGCGAATTGGAACTCAAGGATCCCCAAACGGATGCCGATAAGGCAGCCATTGAGAAGATCAAGCGAGATGTCGGGGATTCAGAGAAGAACCAAGACATGCTGAGAGGCAAGAGCAATCTCACGGAGGCCGAGAGCCGCTTACTTTCTGAGTACAGCGACCGCCAGCGTAAGTCATTCGAAACGATGCAGACTTGGAACAGCGTGTTTAGCGATGAACTATCCAATATGCGCGAGCAACTGCAACAGAGCACGGTAGACCTTGCGAAGGCCGCACTAGCACGAGTCGCCAAGCAGCAAGGGTTCACCACTGTATTGGAGACCCAAGTTGCACCTTATGGCGCCAATGACCTCACGGCAAACACTGTGACGTCCATGAACGCCGGAAAGTAGGGTTTCATGGTTCGCTGGCCTGGGTTGCTCTTACTTCTGGGCCTTCTCGCGGGTTGCTCGCCAACAGAGCAACCCGCTGTTTATGTGGATGTAATCCAGCTCGCGCCATTACTAGCGGCGACTCCCAACGTACCAGCTGTCACACCTGTTCCAATCTCGGCTTCAATTTCTGTTTCTGGCACTCAAGGGCGCTTGCTATTTAGCGGACTGACCAAGGAGGAACTTGCAGAGAGCGAAGCCCAGATCAGGACAACCCAGAATGAAGCAATCCGACGCATCATGGCGCAACGCCTTAAGGTTCTTGATGCCGAAATTGAATCGGCCCTGGCCGCTTCCCGAGGGAGGCTCGAACCCAAGCATCAGATGATCATGCAAGATGCGATCGCACAAACCCGCATTCCATTCGATAAGATGGCGCCGCGAGTCGGAGAACTAACCCTAGAACTCACAAACCTGATTGGTTTTCCCGATCGGGGGCAAGCGTACCGGCTGGTGGATGCGGAATGGTCCCAAAATCGGGCAAAGCGTATTGAGGCCATTAGGGCCGAGTTAGCTCAGCTAAACGCTACCTACTTGGCGGAGCGCACTGCGATTCTGGACCAAGCCTATCGTTTGATTGCCCGCGACGATGAAACCTTACTTACCAATGCTTCCGTAGCGCGAAAAGAAGGTGAAGCGCGGATAACGACCGAGCTCCAGAAGCTAAGCGAGGACGGCGAAAGTGCACAAGCGGAGCACCTGCCACCCGCATCAAGTCAATTGCTCCTTCCGGCCTCACGTGCCCAGTCGGTTCGCGTGCATGCTGGCAATGAGGCATTCCCTCCGATATCGGCTGGACCTTCGGAACGTTCACCTCTCTGGGCGGCAGTACAGAAGGCAAAGATTTGGGCCAGCAGCCAGGGTTACCGACTGGTATCGAGTCGCAGCCAAGGCCGAGACGCTACCCTAGAGTGCATGAAATGGATTCAAGAACAAACGGTTGGACATTAGGAGACCTAGCAGCCCTAATCGGGGGCCGACTGGACGGGCCCCACGAGTTCTGGGTCCGCCGCCCCGTGCGGGCAGACTCGATTGATCCTGAAGGGATCGCTTTTGCTGAGCGCCAAGAATTCGCGGATAGGGCTACCGGGGTAGGTGCCTTGGTTGTCAGCGAAGGGGTGAACGTAATGGGAAAGCCCGCGATCCGAGTTGAGAACCCACGCCTAGCCTTCGGGAAGATTCTCCATCTCGCTCAAAGGCCAATTCCCATTATGGAGGGCATTCACCCGGCGGCGCAAATTGATTCGCGTGCGTGGATTGATCGAACCGCTAGTATCGGGCCCTTTGTGGTAGTTGAACAAGGGGCAAGGGTGGGACCCAGGGTAAAGGTTCATGCTGGCGTATACATTGGCGAAGCATGCGAAATTGGAGAAGGAACAACAATCTATCCTGGCGCGGTGCTTGTACAAGATGTCAGGGTCGGGGCACGCTGTGTCCTACATTCAAACTGCGTTCTCGGTGCGGACGGGTTTGGTTTTTTATGGGATGGGAAAGCCAGGGTTAAGATCCCCCAAGTTGGCGGCATCCTTTTGGGAGACGATGTTGAAGTCGGAGCGGGAACTTGTATTGACCGTTCAACGTGTGGTGAGACCGTAATCCAGAGTGGAACCAAGCTCGATAACATGGTGCAAATCGGGCACAATTGCACCATTGGCGAGGCTGGTGTTATCGCCGCTCATACGAGCGTAGCGGGCTCCGTGAAGATCGGAGATCGAGTTGTCATCGGTGGTCAATCGGCGATTGCCGGTCACCTCAGTGTCGGTGACGACATTGCCCTTGGTGGTCGTACGGGTGTAATGCAGGATGTCGAATTACCTGGTGAGTACTTCGGCACCCCCGCCCAGCCCGTTCGTGAATCATTGCGCCAGATGCTAGCCTTACGCGAACTCCCCGCCTTGCTCAAGCGAGTTAAGTCTCTTGAGGCGAAGGTCGCCCAATTGGAGGGTAAAGATTGATGGTATTTGACCGGCTGACGGTGCGCTCTTCGGTAACTTTTGAGGGTGGCGGACTCCATTCCGGTTCACCCGTTTCGGCAACCGTTCACCCAGGCCGTGATGGGATAGCCTTCCGGTCAGGCAACAACCGATGGATCGCGCGCCCCGACGAGATAAGGGAGACGGTGCGGTGCACCCGACTTGGAGATATTTCAACGATTGAGCACCTCATGTCCGCGCTAGCGGGCATCGGGATTACCGATGCGGAAGTCGAGGTGCAGGGTGGTGAGTTACCGGCTGCCGGAGGCTCATCCATCACTTTTGTCGAAGGCCTGCAAGCTACTGGCCATGAGAAAATTGGCACCTTGGAGATAACGCCGCCCTACGCCCGAATCTTCTCGAAATGTGACGAACGCACGCTCGCAATCGCGGCGGGTGAGGGCCATTGGAGGTTCGACTTTGTCACCAACAGTCCATTCCCCGGCATTCAATCGTTTGCCGTCCACCTAACACCGGATAGTTACGCCCGCGAGGTCGCTCCAGCAAGGACAATCGTCTTCGAAGCCGAGTTAGACACGGTGCGGAGGGCGGGACTTGGTCAAGGATTGGATGAACGGACTGCCCTTGTCCTTGGCGAAAATGACTATGTCAATCCACCACTTTTCAACGACGAACCCGCTCGCCATAAGCTCCTTGACTTGATCGGTGATCTCTATCTAAGTGGAGTCCCAATGCAAGCCGTTGATGTCATTGCTGAGCGAAGTGGACACTCGGCAAATGTAGAGGCAGCAGCCAGGCTGGCCCAAGCCACCACGATAGTCCGCTACTAGAATAGCCTCAACGAAGGAAGAACCCTTGCTGGTGCAGGTAGTCCATCAGTGTTTCGCGGCCCGTCATGCGCTCTCCGCTAACCCGATTCCCACTGTGTTTGGACCATGTCGTCTCCAGTCCACGGCGGGCGTACGCGACCTTCATTCGCTCGTCGTACTCGTCAGCTGAGACGTCCTTATCGTAGGTTTCTTGAAACCAGACCTGCTCTTGATGCAAGCGCGGTTTGACCCTCCCCCTCTCCTCGCCAGAAGGTACACCCAAGCACAGACCAAAAACGCCAAAGGTTTGCTCAGGCAAGTTAAGGAGTTCCTGAACCCCATAGGGATCATTACGAAGGGCCCCAATGTAGCATATCCCATACCCTAGCGACTCAGCGGCGCAGGTGAACCGCTCCGCAGCTAGGGCAACATCAATGAGAGCCATGATTCCAAATTCGGCATAATCAAGCCCCTTCGGGTCTACCTTGGCTTTCCGTGCTGCTTGAGACAGGCGATAGTGATCAGCGCAGAAGGCGAAGAACCATGCGGCGTCGCGCACATGCGCTTGGTTATCGCACAGTTCAGCAATGGCGGCTCGTCGCTCCGGTTCTTGCACACTGATTACGCTCCACATCTGCAAGCTACTGCTCGTCGAAGCGCTTTGGGCGGCTGCCATCAGGCCCGCAACGGTCTCTTGGGATATTGGCACGTCAGCGAACTTTCGCACAGAACGGTGTCGCAAGAATGCATCTAGTCCATCAAGGGGGAGCTCGGATGATTCTCCATATCGTAATGCCCAAGCCTCGGCCGCAGTCTCTGTAAAGAGCATGACCTCATAATAGCCGCTAGGCGATCGGCGTAGAGCCCTTATGGAGCTGGGTTGGGATCTAGGGTGAAGGTTGCGTTAGACCAGTCACCATCAAACAGGTAGTGAAAATTACCGTGAGTCTCTGAGGAGGAGTAGGTGATTGAGCCGTCAACGCTACTGAAATCACCTCCTGCCCCGAAGGTAGCCGAACCCATGAACTGGCCCTCTTGATCAATGGTGCCCGTGAAGGTTCCCACCTCACCGTCGCTATTTCGGGTGATCGTACCGGTCATTCCACCATCGGGCGCAATAACCCAGTCAACTGAGCCCGTATCAGGACGCGTGATATCGTTGTAGTTTCCGACCCACGAGCCCGCATAAATATTGTCCCGGTTGACCGAACCCGCACACCCAACTAGGGTGGCGAGTATCGGCAAGACGATCCAAGAGCGCTTCATTACTTTCCTTTCTTTGCCTTGGCGGCGATGACACTATCAGGCTCCATTGGCATACCCGAGTTATGCGTACTCAGAGGTCCTGTAATCGACTTCGCGGTGACGAACACAACCAATTCCTTGCGAATGGTCTGGGTCGTGGTTCGGCGGAAGAGCGCACCAATTAGCGGAAGATCCATCAAGATCGGAATACCCTTAAGTTGGTTCACGTCCTGGCTTTGTATCAGGCCGCTGATAGCAAAGGTCTCACCGCTCTTCATTGGGATGGTCTGCTGAGCAATTCGCTCGCTGGTCTGCGGCAATTCGGCCGCAAAGCCCTGAACACTCACTCGCTTCCATCCGGTCAGGAAACTGACGACAGGGCGAAGATCCAACGTCACCGTCCCGTCCGCACTAATGCGTGGCAGCACTGCAAGGTTGATTCCGACCCGCACTGTACCGATCTGGACGCTGGGGCCGTTCTGACTGGATGTGATCGTCTCGACATATCGTATTGCATCACCAATGAAGAGTTCCGACTCACGACCGTCTGGGGCCAGCATGTTGGGCCGCGCAATCAGGTTGTTCGTGTTAGCGATCTTATCTAGCGTTGCCACCACATCGCCCGTAAAGTGCCGATTGTTCAAGCTCACGCCTCCGGAGCCGCTCGGTTGTTCAATCGCGGTAGACACGTTCAAGAACTTGACTGCGCCACCCGTAAAGATATTCCAATCCAGTCCGATATTTAGCGCGTCTTCCTTGCTGAGTTCCATGACGCGAATTTCCAGAGCCACGAGGCGGGGTGCCACGTCAAGGGCCTTTAGAACCCGGTGAGCAACGGACATCTGCTCCTTGGAGCCACGAAGGATTAGCCGCATCGGCTGAGCAACGTTCTCAAACTCGTTATAAGGTTGCTGAAGACCGCCTTGGAATCCCTTCGTCCCGCCGGCCGCCCCTTGCTTTTCTTCTGTTCCGCCAGCGGCTCCCCCCGCCTGGGCTTGAGCAGCCAAGGGCGTTGATGCCGAACCACCGTATA
>JADLGZ010000009.1 GCA_020849075.1 Fimbriimonadaceae bacterium
CATTACTCTGCTCCATCAGTACGTCAGCCAGTTCGACAAAGACACTGGAGCTTCGGCACAATTCACCGAGGTCGCAGGTCTTACAGTGGTCGCCTGGGATCGCCTGCATCGTTGCAGCATCCAACTTGGCTACGGCAGATTGGAGACTAGTGGTCGCGATTTCTTTCAACTTCTCGGGTGGCATTGAAAAAACACCATGAACGATATCAAGCTGCTTGTTTCCCAGCTGCCTAGTATCGCGACCGCGCTGGAAACTCATCAAGGCCCGCTTGTCCGGGGCCACCATATCAAAGGCTATCACCTTGTTATCGTTCTTCCTTGCAAGCCGGATCAAGATACCGATCTCCATCCAGTCCCCATCTTGCACACGCCAACCGTCCAAGGCGAATCCGGCAGGTCGGAACTCGTGGATAACCCGGTAGTTGCCTACCTCGGACATTCCATCAACTTGGCCAATGAGCTTGAGAGTTCGCCCTTGTACCGTGTAGGAGTCGGCCAATTGCTCACTGCCAAACTTGACCTGAGTTTGAACTGCCGTTGGTTGCCAAAGGCGAAGAACCTCTGCCTGCCTCTCTAACCAACCTTGGATCATGCGATCCGCACCTGCCGCAAGCAGATTAAGCTCCCAAGCTTGGCGGTAAGGAGCCTCCTCTGCGATCATCGCTTGCTTTTCAGCCTCTAAGGCCATGCGAGCATGGATGACTGAGGGGGCGGCGAGCATGTCTGCGCGAACTGGCAAGCGGTTTAGCTTTCGCTCCAACTCTCGACTTTTGGCCCGTAGTCGCAGCCGGTGATGCACTCCTGCTTGAAATGGGCAGTTAAGCACTTCCTTCAGTTCCTGAATCCGTACTCCGATCTCAAACTTGGGTCGAATGATGTCCTTCGCTTCAGAGGACACTAGGCGACCAGCTAGGTACTGCCTTGAAGGGGCGTCAAGGGCTAGCCTCAACAACAAGTCCGCCGGCAAGCGGCAATCGGCTTCTTCGGGGATGATCAGGCGGTGCGAGTAATCATCCCGAGCTACTTTGGGCAAAGTCCGCTCGACCTCGCTCAGGTACGATGTAGGCACGTTATCTCTGTCTCCCTCGGTCTGAGGGTAGCCCAAGATGAGCTTCTTCTTAGCCGCAGCGCAGATTCTCACTAGTTTGTCTCGCTCCTCCTTCGCCTCGTCAAATGAATTGAGCAGAGGAGGCTTGTCGGGCAAGAGTTGGTGTAAGTCTCTTCTATCCTCATCACTCAGAATGGGATTCTCCTTACGGCGCCGCGGAATCACTCCCTCGACGAGTCCCAGGGCGACAACGACATCGGCTTCGCCGATGAGGACGGGATCCGTAACAACCCTGAACCCCTTGCGCTCGCCCGGCATCATCACACTCTCCAGTTCCCACAGAGTCCGCACCTGCCGCACAAACCCGGCCAAGTCCAGTGATTTCTTATGGCGCGAGTCATAGCTGGGAGCAAAATCCGCGAGTGCTCGAAGGAGAGCCGTCTGAGCCCGTTGATCATGTTGTCGCTTCTGGCTCTCGGAGTCTTGGGCCGCCTTCTCAAGGGCATCAACACGCAATAGATCATCCAGCATTTCGTGCCACTCCGAAAGTGTTCGTTGCGCAGCGAGGGCACGATGTCGCCATTTCAGGAGTGGCCATAGCCAGGGCAACTCATCACGATGAGCCTCAGCAAAAGAACCTAAGGTCTCCCATGGGTCAAAACCGCGGGCGCGCCACTCAGAGACCTGGTCAAGGAGGTGCTGTCTTGCTTCCAAATCGCTCGCGAGATAGGTGCTTGAAAGAACCGAAGGCAAGCCGCGCAGATCGGCAACCGAAAGCATCTGTAGGATCCGAAGGACCAGGCTGGCAAAGCCATTACTCAAGAGTGGGATTGGGCTCGGTACATTAAGCTGGAAGTCAAATCGCTTCGCACAGGATTGCAACAGAGGGACATATTTATCCCCATCGGGGGCAACGATCACAATCCGGTGCTCTGCAACCGCATGGACACTGTGTTCCTTCTGGCATTGGCGCAGCGCCCACTCGCACTCGGAAAGCACATTTGCGGCACTATAAATGACGGCCTCAGGGCCTGATGGTGAAGCACCCGAACCAAAGAGCTGAGCCGTCCAATGGGGCTTCTTGGGGGGAACAATCGCCAGACCCAACGCTTGAGCAATCTTCGCTGCACCATCGAATCCTTGGGGAGCCCAATCAACAACAACCGTAACCTTGACGCCTAGTTTGGCAATCTTCTCCAAAGCCCTCAACTCAACTGGCAAAGCTTCTGTTCCCGCCAACACAAGAAGCCGCTCAAAATGAAGTGGGGAGCCACCCTCCGTTTCAATCAGAGTCTCGGCTCGGTGGCTACTCGAAATCCTCCCGAGGTCTGAGAGAGTAGATGAAGATGCTCGTTCTACCTCAAGAAGCGCCTCCAGCCGCGACTTTAATGGCCCGGATGCCAATTGGACAGCTCGATCAAGGGCCTGTTCATCAATTCCCCAATGGTGGAGTTCCTTCAAGCAATCCGCGACCGCTTCGTGAAATCCAGGATAGTCGCGGCACCGATAAAAGGCTGAGTCTGGGGCCAAGTCTTGGCAGGCAAGCCTCACCGCTGCGCTAACTTGCCCCCGAGTTGGAAGGAGTCCAAAGGATGTACCTCGAATCTCCAAC
The DNA here is from genome assembly GCA_020849075.1 of Fimbriimonadaceae bacterium. GTDB lineage: Bacteria > Armatimonadota > Fimbriimonadia > Fimbriimonadales > Fimbriimonadaceae > JAFLBD01. The sequence goes on from JADLGZ010000009.1 coordinate 2,661, forward strand.
AGAGCCTGTCCGATCAAGTCTCCAAAGGATGCGAGGGTTACCTGAGTGTCATCGTAGCCAAGGTTACGCACTAGGGCGATCCTCGCATCATCAAAGGCGGTGATCGTGCCGGGTTCCCGCCCGAAGGAAGCGATGACTTTTGCCAGGTCAGAGGGATCCGGAGGCAAAACAATCAATTTGATCGGAGCAACGTCCATGCGAACTTTAGTATTATGCCGGTCGTGAGCCGGAACATATGGACCAATGGCCGAAAGTTCATGGGCAACCTAGTTCCTGGCCTCTTGAGTTTCCCTTTTGCCGCAACGGGCCTTTGGCTATGGCGTCCTGATGAACCCTTGGCGATTATGCCCTTGGCTTTACTGGCGGCGTTCCCCTTATGCGGCTGGTTTGCCTTGGCATTTTTCGGCCTTTGGTCTAATGGCGCGATGCGCACCGAACTGGGGCAGCGCTATGGTCGCGAGCGCGGCGCGGCTTCCGGTTCGGTACTGTTTGCCGGCATTGCCCGACCCGGGTTCCGTAGTCTGCTTGATCCACATGAGGACATTGCGCTATTAATCTTCTACCCAGAAGAGTTGGAAGTCTACGGAGAGAAATTGCAGTTTCGAATTCAGCGATCCCACATCCAGCGTGTTGCCTTGCGTCCGAATACCCACTCTTGGATTGGCCTAGGTGGCTGGATCGCTTTCGAGTGTGGCGAGCAATCCTTTGTGGCCGAATCGCGACAAAATGATGCGCTCATCGCCAATCGATGGGAACGAAAGCGGCTCGCCAAGGGCCTAGAACGATGGCGGGAGACCGGCGTAATCTGACTCAAGTCGAGAACACTGACAAAAACACCTGAAGAATCAGAAGATCGCACCGACAATCCAAAGTGGGCCGCTTTTGATAGCCCGCAAGAACCTAAAGGGGATTGTCAACAATGCAGACACGAAACCTAGAGTGCCAACTCGCAATGGCTCAGCTCAAGCGTTATCTGAGCGGAGCGAAACTTAGCGATGAGGCCATGGAAGCACTCGAATCCCATATTATTGAGTGCCCCGCATGCCAGTTGGCTGTGCAAGCACAGCGTGCTCAAAATGAGAAGGCTGCTCCAGTCTCGCCCCTGACTCAAGCCGTGGTTCAAACCCCCGCCCCCACGGCCCAGTCAGGCAAACCAGTTTTAGGTGGGCACCTCAAGACCCTTGGCTTGAGTCTAGGACTCGCAACCATTCTCATCGCAATGAGCATGATTGCCAACGATCCGACCAAGTTGTTCGGGGACCGTTTGCAATCTACTTCGAAACCAAAGCCAACCGAAAACCCTAGACCCAAGCCGGCGACACAGCCGAAGCCTGCGGAAGCACCGAAGCCCGTTGTTGCGTCCGCCGAGGTCACCCGAGTTGAGGAGGAACTTGAAGACAAGCCCAATAGCCCTCAGAAGCCGGCTACGGTTGCAGCCAAGCAGGAACTAGCTAGTAAGCCCGAAACAAAGGCACCGGAGAGGCCCCGCAGACTCGCACCTCGCTCAAAGCCCACTCGCCCGAAGCCGACCCCGCAAAGAGCAGCACAACCAGATTCAGGCATCAAAGTTTACGACCAAAACGGCACCCCTCTCTAAGAACCAATCAAGGAACAATCTCATGACCAAAGCTGTCCTACTTATATCCCTAATGGCCCTGCCACTCCTCGGCTTGGCCCAAGACAACCAACCGGTAAAGACCGAAGGAACTCAAGTTACGATAAGTTCTAAGGGTTCCGATGTTCG
>JADLGZ010000010.1 GCA_020849075.1 Fimbriimonadaceae bacterium
CCGACAGCCTGCCCGCTATCTACAACGCGATCACGATCAAGGACGAAAGTCGCGGAATTGACATGACCTGCGAAGTCGCCCAGCACCTCGGCGATGACATCGTTCGCACCGTCGCCCTCAAGAGCACGGATGGCCTTGTCCGGGGCATGCACGCCAGCGACACGGGCTCCCCGATTACCGTTCCCGTCGGCGACGCTACCCTAGGGCGCGTGTTTAACCTGCTGGGGCAACCCATTGATATTCTCGAAACGGGCCCGCACGCGGGCTCCCCAGAGGAGCGCAAGGCGAAGGCCGAAGGCATTGCCGCATCGCCCCGCTTGCCGATTCATCGCCAACCTCCTGCCTTTGTAGATCAGAGCGTGAAGGTTGAGCTTCTCGCCACTGGCCTCAAAGTTGTTGACCTCCTCATCCCCTTTAATAAGGGGGGAAAGATTGGTCTCTTCGGGGGTGCTGGCTTGGGCAAGACCGTTCTCATCCAAGAGCTCATCCGAAACATCGCGGTGGAAGCCTCCGGTGTGTCCGTGTTTGCCGGCGTCGGCGAGCGCACCCGCGAGGGCAATGACCTCTGGCTCGAAATGTCGGAAGCCACCTACGCCGACCCGAACGGCAAGATCGAAAAGGACGGCAAGAAGTACAGCCGCGTTATTGATAAAACGGCAATGGTTTTCGGCCAGATGAACGAGCCACCAGGGGCCCGACTACGCGTCGCTCTGACCGCCCTGACGATGGCCGAGTACTTCCGCGACGAAGTTGGTACCGACGTTCTTATCTTCGTCGATAATGTATTCCGGTTCGTGCAGGCCGGTTCCGAGGTGTCCGCGCTTCTTGGTCGTATGCCGAGTGCTGTGGGTTACCAACCAACGTTGGCTACCGAAATGGGCTTCCTGCAAGAACGAATTACTTCGACCAACAAGGGTTCGGTTACCTCAGTACAAGCTGTTTATGTCCCTGCGGACGACCCAACTGACCCGGCTCCGGCCACCACGTTTGCTCACCTCGATGCTTACGTGTATCTGGAGCGATCAATTGCCGCGAAGGGCCTCTTTCCGGCCGTGGACCCGCTCGCTTCAACTTCGAAGAACCTTGACCCGCAAATCGTGGGCGAAGAACACTACGCGGTCGCCCGAGGAGTACAGCAGATCCTGCAACGCTACAAGGAGTTGCAAGACATCATTGCGATTCTCGGGATTGACGAACTCAGTGACGACGACAAGCAACTCGTTGCACGAGCACGGAAGATCGAGCGCTTCATGAGCCAGCCATTCTTCGTTGCCGAGCAGTTCACCGGGAACAGCGGCAAGTTTGTCTCGCTTGAAGATACGATCAAGGCCTTCAAGGCGATCATTGATGGCGAGCTCGACGAATTGCCAGAACAAGCCTTCCTGTACTGTGGTGGCTTGGACGACGTTTACGCCAAGGCCGAGAAACTCAAGGCCTGAGCTCCGTAGCGGAAACTTTACATTGCCAGTTGGGCTGCTGAATCTCATTCAGCAGCCCTCTTGATTTTCGTAGATTTGAACGTCGCAATATCGTTATTTCACGTATTTTTGCGTGGCCGCTTTTGTTAGGCCGGACGACACAATGGTACTCATGAAACAACTTCCTGTCTTCGCTATCATGTTCGCACTCACTCTCGGGAATGCCCACGCCGCGACGGTGCAAGTCAAGGTTCTCGCAACCGTGGATTACTGCGTGATCGCGGGCGGGCTTGCCTCCGTACCCGACAATGCCCCGGTCGAAATGACCTTCAATGTTGATACGACAAATTTCCTTGACAGCACCAACTTTCCAACCCGCGGTTACGCGGTAGACCTCGCGTCGTTCAACCTCAATGTTGGCGGCGTCAGTGTGCCCATCGTTAACCCTCAAAGTCCTCAGTGTTGGTTTGTTCTTCGCGATAATGACCCGGCAGTGGATGGCTTTTTCATAAGCCGAGGGGGCGTGGAGCTCCCATTCAATTGGCAAGTCACCATTCCTGGCCTCGCGGCAGTGCATGAACTGGACTTCTCACGAGGTTTTAACGACGCCACGCCGTTCTCGTCGCTTGATATCTTAGGTGAGCTCGGAATCTACGACTTTTCGAACATGGGCTCCTACCAGTTCACCATTGGTCGGTTTGGTAATCCCGGCGCCGAGTTTGTATACCAATCCACCGAGTTTTCACTAGTTCAATCGAACATTGACCTCACCGGCAACTTGGTTCTTCAGGACACGGGCGTGTTTGCCGCCAACCGCACTATTGGCTATCAAGTGATGCAAGGGACGGTAAATCTTGGCTCCGGCACGGTGGTCGCCGGTTCAAGCTCAACTGCCTTCACCATCCCGGTCCCCGCCAGTGCAACAGGCAGCGCAACCATCGTGTGGGATGGCAGTTCCTTCCTGCGACGTAACACCGATATTTCGCTGACCGGTAGCAATGTCGCCGTTGGAAACGCCAGTCTCCAGAACGGCGATACCAACAATTCGGGCGAAGTGGATGCCGCCGACATTGATGCGATCATCGCCGCCTTTGGTGATCAGACTGTCGGTGATACCGACCTCGATGTAAGTGGAGAAGTCGATGCTGCCGATATTGACATCGCGATTGCCAATCTTGGCGGCCAGAACGACTAGGTCCCGGATAGAGCGATTGGGGTATCTTTCACTTCACCCGGTCGGTTAGCTCAGTTGGTAGAGCACTACAATGACACTGTAGGGGTCACAGGTTCAAGTCCTGTACCGACCACCACTCCTTTTGAACTTGAGGTCCTCTTTTTAGGGGGAGTGCATGAGACTCACTAGGGCTTGGTCTCTCCATTCGTCTCTCCACAGTCTCTCTTTTCACGTATTTTGATTCTCGGTTGAGCCTTGACTCAAGAATCGCTGATTGCCCTCATTTCCACCGACCACTAAACTCCACCATTTCAACATGGAAGTGGGTTCGGGGCAAAAACTTGCTTATACGATTGACGAAGCAGCAGAGCTGCTCTCCCTATCACGGGCCAAGCTTTATCGACTTATCGACACGTGCGAAATTGGCTCGGTCCTGATCGGTCGCTCCCGCCGTATCACGCACTCGCAGTTGGAGGAATTCCTTCGCCGCCTTGAAGCGCAGGATGTTGCTGCATCGTTGCACCTGCGGCAGCCGATTCGCCAATTTAGGCGCACCCAAGGAGCATAGCTGCATGAAAGGAAGAGCCGATGACAACGACGGCTCATGCCGTGAAATCTTGACAGGTCGCCATGCTGGAAAATGGCGCGTACAATTCCGTTACCTAGATGAGACCGGCGTAAGGCGCCGGCTCTCAAAACTGTTTCAAACCAAGACTGAGGGCAAGAAGTACTTGCAATGCCTTCGCCGCGGAGGGCGAGTCCAAGAAGCGGCGCAGACTCATGAACTAACATTTGGAGAGTGGTTTGAGTGGCTAGCGGAAAACGACTGGCCAGAAACGCTCGCTAGTGTCACCATCGCACAGCGTAGAGCCCGATTCAGGAAGTACTCCGCAAAGGTCTTTGGAAACCAGCCTCTTAGCGGCATCGACGCATTGAAGGTCCGCGCCTTCTATCGCGAGCTACGAGGAGCGGGTGCAAGCGATTCGCTCATCATTTCGGTGAAGAGCGATCTCGTCAGAGCATTCAACCAAGCAATCAACCCGTATCAGCAAGTCCCTCACACACTCGCAAATCCGTTCAGGCTTTCAGTGTCACAGCCTAAGCCGAGAGCGGCAGTTGCCCTCTCTGTTGAGCAGGTGAAGAATGCTATCAGTAGCCCATCACTGAGCCCTAGCCAGCAGGCACTTCTTGGGCTGCTCTTGCTGGCCGGGCTTCGTCTCGGCGAAGTGATGGCTATCACCAGGCAGCAGCTACGTCTTGATGATAACCTTATCGCGGTTGATAGGGCCGTTAAAGTTGAGTTTGGCGGAAAGCAGAGCGTTGGACTTCCAAAGAAGGACAAGACTCGAAACGCCGTGATGTGTCAGACACTCCAAGCATTATTTGAATCCTTCATCGAAGGCATGGAGCCTGAAACACTTCTTTGGCCAGCGGTTAGTGACAATAAGCCAAGGATGAAGAAGCGATTCTACGAGTTTTGGAAGGAGGCAGCGAAGTCAGCTGGGTTGCCGCCAGAAATGTCTCCCCACGACTGCAGGCTGACTCACATAAACCTCATCGAGAAACTCATGCCACTGGTATCGCCAACGACCTTAAAGGAGCATGTCGGTCACTCAGCGACGGGCGTCACCGAAGCCAACTATACGAGGCCGCTTAGTGCTTCGCAGGAAATCCTAAGGCGCGAGCTGGATCGAGTTTTCGGAGAAATGTCCCAATAGCCCAGCTGCAGCTGGGCTTTTTCTTATATTTTCTTGGTAGACAGCGAACCGTTTGCCCTGCTTGAGACATATACTGGTAAGAGTTCTGTGTTTTCACCGATGGCACTGAGTCACATTAATAACCCACGCAATGTTGGGCCGCTCGAGGGAGCGACCCACTATGGCGTTGCCGGTGTGCCAGGTGACGGACCATTTGTTCAAATGTGGTTCATCGTAAACAGTGGCCAAATCGAACGCGGAACTTACAAGACCTACGGATGCCCAACCTCCATCGCCAGCGCGAGCATGATTGCTGAGTTGGTGGCCGGAAAATCCGTAGAAACCGCACTCTCCTTAACCGAGGCTGACATTCGAGCTTTGCTTGCCTTTGTGCCCGAAGGAAAGGAAGACTGCCCCCCAAGAGCGGTGCGCGCGCTCCAAAACGCGTTTGAGGAAAAGACTGATGACTGAACTGCCCTTTAGCCCGGCCCGTGGCCCTGTTCAAGATTGTGATTCATGCGGTGACCCGAAGGGCGGCGTTTGCGTATTTGGATCGAACAATTCGCACTCACTGATGATGCCTCCTGGCGCTCCTGGCAGTGGTCCCTGGTGTCCCGCACCAAATCTTAGTAATGCAAGTGACATGGACAGTTGGAAGTGTCATTACGTCCGCCTCCTCCTTTCAAATCCATGATACGCCCTGAAGTTTGGCCTTGGGAAATTGATGCAGCATCAGGCGGCTGCAAGATTGATCCTGTTGCTCACCACCCTCACCGGCCAATCCCCGATCCTGCAACTGGCCACCTCGTGGCCGACCCTGATATCGTTCTCAAAGCCAAGGGTTTCGATCTTGAGATCAGCTTCTTTTACAGCACCGCGTCTCAACCTGGAGGCGTAATGTGGGGGAACCGGCGATCTGCGAGTGTCAATATGCAGATCAAAATTGACCAAGTCAATGGCAACGTGAATGTCATTCGTGGCGATGGGAAGGTTTACGGCTTCAGCGGGATTTGGGCGCCAAGTACACCAACTTCGATGACGCCAAATCCGACGCTGTACAGCGGAACCGAACTCTTATGGGACGGGAGCCAGTTCATAGAGACGTTCCCAGATGGCAAGACTGTAACTTATGGAGAAGAGCTCCAGGCCGACACTTACTACGCAGTTAGTGAGATTGAAGACCTATCGGGAAATGTGCACGCATACACCTACGACGGCATCAATTTGATCCGTATCGAGGTGCCAGGCGGAAACCGCGTCACGTTCCATTACGATGGCGACGGGCATGTCGAAATGGTCCAGGACTGGGGCGACCGCCGATGGTTGATGACCTACGATGAGTTTGACCAGCTCGAAACTTATACACTGCCAACGGGCTGTCAGACGCAATACTTTTACCCTGGCGACAACGGTCTAGTCAATGCCATTATGGACCCTCGGGGATATGTGTCGAGTTACACGTTCAATGACTTTGACCGTGTAGAAACGATGTCTCTCGGTACAGCTACGTGGACCTATACGTATTACCAGTATGCTGGCGGCCCCTTAGGCTCCCGCGTTGAGTCCCCTACCGGAGCGATTACAACCTACCTGCTTGATAGCGTCGGCTTTACAATCGCCAAGGAAGTGCCGGAGGGCTACATTATTTCCTATGCCTACGATGCGACTGGGAACAAGATTATCGAGGAGATGCCTTACGGTCACGTCCTTAGCCTCACCTACAACGCATCCAATTTGCCCCTTACGAGCCGAGACCCTCTCGGCAATGTGACGACCTACAATTACGACGTCAATAACAATCTGGTCAGCCTCATGAATGCGCTTGGCGAGGTGACGACAATGACCTATGATGGGCAACGTCGCATGACGAGCCGAATGGACGCCCTGGGCAGAGTCACATCGAATGTTTGGAATACCGATGGCACCCTCAAGGCGCAAGTTGATGGGCGCGGACTTCGTACAACGTACGCCTATGACGCAGTAGGAAATCTAGCCAGCACGCTATACGCGGACCACTCGGTGTCGACCTATACCTACGATGTTCTCAATAGGCGGATTTCTGCCAAGGACCCATTAGGGCGCGTGACTACAACGGCCTACGATGCGGTCGACCACATTGTCTCGATCATGAACGCGGCCGGTGAGATATCGACTTTTATCTATGATTCCTGCTTCCTGCAACAGAAAGTGAACCCTCTAGGTTATCGCACGACTTACACCTACGAGCGGTACGGAAAGGTCCGAACGGTTAAGAACGCCCTTGGGCAAGTCACGACGACCAACTACGACAATATGGGTTACCCTGTCACCATTCAGAACGCTCTGGGTTACGTGACCACCATGATCTACAATGCCGCAAATCAAAGGCTTGCGGTTCAAGACGCCAATGGTAACCGAGTGACAACGGCATATGATTTCGGTGGCAGGCCAGTCAATTTCATCAACGGAGAAGGCATCATAACAAGTACGGTTTATGATGCTCGTGGCCCGATCGCTTCAGAAGATGCCCTAGGCCGGCGAACGACGATGATTATGGATGCGCTGGGGAGGCGTATCGCAACGCAAACTCCCATGAACTTCCGAACTACCACGATCTACGATCAGGCAGGGCAGGTTCGGGCAACTCAGGATGCAAGAGGATTCCTAACCACAAATTGCTATGACCTGGCGGGCAATCTTGTAACCGTCTGTGATGCAAGAGGTTTTATTACAACGCGGGTCTACGAAGATACCAGTAATCGAGTGAGAGTTAGTCAAGATAAGACGGGCGCTCGCACGACTTTCACTTACGATGTCTCGGGCCAACCCATCGCACTTCAGAATGCGAGGGGGTTTCGCACGACTCTTACGTTCGACCTCGCAGGTCGAACGAGGAGCATCCAGAATCCGTTTGGCTGGCGGACAACGTACAGCTACGATGCGGCCGGCCAAAACGTCGAGGTCAAAAACGTCAGCAGTTTTAGCCACACGACGATTTATGATGCCCTTGGGCGAGTCACGGCAACGCAAACACCACTCAATATTCGGACAACATATTCATACGATGCTGTTGGACACCAGATCGATACGCAAGACGCAGACGGGTTCCGATGGAGTACGATTTACGACCCAGCAGGACGCGCAATTGCCAGCCAAACGCCACTGAACAATCGCACGACAACCACTTATGACAAAGCCAATCGCCCAATCGAAGTGAGGAACCCACGGGGCTATGTAACAACGAGCACGTACGATTTGGCGTCAAGAGTCATTTCCCAACAAAACCCGCTTGGTCATCTAAAGCAATTTGGCTATGATGCTGACGGGCGCAATGTGACGATCGCCAACGCCATCGGCGGCATTATCACAATGGTGTACGACGAGGTCAGCCATCTTCTTGAAATTGCTAATGAGTTGAATCACAGGACAACCTATACTTACGACCCGGTCGGCAATGTGTCCACCAGGCGCTTCGCCAATGGGGATAGAACCACTTACTTGTACGATCCCGTTGGGCGGCAGATAGGCAGACACTACGCCGATAATGCACGTGTGACCTTAACATACGACGCCGTCGGGAACTTGGTGGAGCAAGCTGAAAACATTGGTTCAGGTTCCGCTCAAATGACCTACGATTCCATCAATCGGATGGACTACCGTCAGGACCAGTACGACATGGCCTTGCAGTACTTCTATGAGCGTACCGGAGAGCTAGCCCAAATTTTCGACCCGGGCACTAGCAGTTATGTGTCTTCTTGGACCCGCGACCCAGATGGCCGCATCGTAAGATACGAGAACTCCAATGGAGATCCGATAGAGCCAAGCTATGATGGCAGGGGCCACAAAATCGCAATCTCTTATTACTCAGGCCACTTGCAGGAGTTTGCATTTGATAGCGATGGCCGTAATGTTGGTATCAAGGATACGGTAGGGTCCGAAGTCCAGCGCTTCACCTATACGTTCGATGGTAATGGTAATCGAACGGGGACACAAGATAAGAATGGCTCGACTTCGGCCTATGCCTATGATGCGCTCGACCGCATTGAGTCCGATACGACAACGGGGACGGACGCGCACACATACACCTATGTGTTTGATTCGCGAAGTAATTTGACTCACCATACCGAAGACACGGTCATTACTACTATGACCTACGATGCGGCAAGTCGAATTCAGACGATGCAGATCGCCGCAGCTTCGGGAAGCTATGTTCATGACTTGAATGGAAACATGGTGCAGAGCGGCGCCACAGTCATGACCTATGACAAGGAAAATCGTCTTCGAACAATTCCTGATAAGAACATCGGGGGAGCCATAGTAACCTTCACATACGACGCCTTTAGCCGTCTGCGGGAAGAAAACTTTGGCGGTGACATCAATGAGGTCTATTGGCTCGATGATATTAGTATAGGTGAGCGATCTGACTCCACACCAGTTGGCCAGTTTTCGAATATATACATGTCGCTTGACGGAGTCATCATGGGCGACACTGGAAATCCGTTCATTGCCCCAGAATGGTCCGACTATCTGGTCGACTTCCTTGGGTCTATTACTGGCGAAGTGGATGCAGGCGGAGGTGTTTCTGGAACCAGACGTTACAAGCCATTTGGCCCGCGCTTATCTGGTGCCGCCGTGGCTCGTCAAACATTTGGGTTTACGGGAAACACGGGTTCAAGACATACCGCCATAGCCTTGGCTGAACAATATAATCGGTTCCGAATTTACACGTCATGGCTTAAGCAGTGGACGACACGAGATCCGATTTGGCCAAGCGAGTTGCCGTACTCTTATGTACAAGGTAATCCGACAAGTTGGCTAGACCCATACGGGCTTGCGCGAAATGGAGATATGCCTTCGCCTCCTAATCGACCCTTGATACCCACGGACGAAAACCCCGAAGATAATATAAACACGGGTTTTGATCCATGTCTTTCGATCGTGTTTCCGCTTGGGACATGGGGACCAGCCGCCATAACGCTAAAAATAAGGTTCTGTCAGCAACTTTATGACACAACTTGTTGTTTAGGTCCGGCGGCTTCAAAGTGTACTAAGATTCAGGCCTCTGTAGCGGCCGAACTACCTTTATCCCCAGCCGATCTGTTCGACAATCTTAGTGACCAAGTTAGTCAGGCAATTGAAGCGATCCTTGGTATAGCTGCAGGATTTGGAAATCTTACCGTTGGACAAGTCCCGATTAAGGGGTGCCCTGCTCCCCGACAAGACGTGACCGTGGAAGTATGTATTGGAGGGTGCATTTTTATTCAAACCCTAAAGGGCTGTTTTGCTATTCCACCTGGCAAGCTATACTTAGAGTCAAAGACTGGTTACTGTGGGATATTAAGTGCGGAGATAGAAGGCTCAATTTCGATCGAAAACTGTGAGTAACGAAGTGACATATAACAGGTCTGCCGATGCCCTAAGAAAAGAAGCCGCAAAGTTCCGTATTGGCTTTGTTTTGATTGGATTGGCAGCTTTCAGCCTTTCAGGGTGGAGCATTGTCTCACGTGCACCTGAAGTCTTCTTCTTTGCTTGTGTACTCGTGCTATTCTTTTTTGGATTGTTTAGGTATCGGCCCAGCTTTCCAGCAAAGATTGTTACGCACCAAGATTGGGTTACCTTTGTGATGCCGGACGGGAAAACTGTCGAATTCAGATCTGGCGATGAAGTGCATGTAAAAAAGCCGTTGGGCAGACCATCAGTTTCAATTGGGCCCTTCCAGTTGGTTAGGGGAGAGACCAAAGTGACATTAGATGAAGGCTACGAGGGATTTTCAGGCCTGGTTCGTGACCTGTATCGACTCTTTCCCGAGTGCAAAGAAAAGTTAGCGTATTGGACCGCGATTCCAGAATAAGAACCTAAGAAAGTCTACGCTTTAGTTGGTTAACATTTCGCATTTGCGCGGGATCCGTCCGATTCCGTAGCAATCGACAAGTCGGTCTGGCTCTACAGTGTGTTCCCAAACCTGCACGCTTTCTAAACCTTTCAAAAGACCTTCCATTCCTCCGATTCTGATTCGCCAACAATCCAGCGGATATGGGTGGTATGGCCACGAAGCAGGAGCGGTAAGTACGAGCCATCCCCCCGGCTTCAGCACGCGGCGCATTTGCTCGACGGCAATCCACGGTGTCTCCATGTGTTCGAGGGCCTGCCCGGAAAGCACGATATCAAACTCGCGACCGAGGGAAACAAGATCATATGCACTGACGACTCTATCGACATTAGGTCCCGCCGTCATGTCAGTTCCAAAGTAGGAGAGCCCCAGGGATTCAACGATGGGTCGGTAAGTCCCGTTTACGTCGTAAGAACCCACGTCCAAGAGTTCGCCTTCGCCATGCTGGTTTTCAGCAACGATCTTTGTTAGCAACTCACCTATGGTCCGATAACTCGACTCATGCATTTCGACAGTGTACACTTGACGCTCCTAGGTACTCTGCTCAAATGGTGCCAACGGTCAAGATATTCGTGCTCTCACACGATCTAGCCACGCTTCGGCTGGTGCCCTTGTCAAGGGAGTTCGAAACCATCCATCTTGGATCTCTAGCCGTCGGCGAATATCAATCCAACCAACTCGGTGAGTGCCGTGCTTTCTTTCAGAACTTCAGCGGCGTGGATGCTGATTTCATTGGATTTGCAAACGCCAGGTGGGATCAGAAGTATTTTCAGTTGCACACCAGGTTGCATTCGCTCGTCGAGCAGACCCGCCGATTAGCTGCTCCTGGCTGGGTGCTTGCGCCGTGGCCCGCGCACAGTTGGATTGATGTTACTTTGCATCACCATCCAACCATGAAGCCTTTACTTGATGAGCTTCTCATCACAATGGACATCACGAAAAATAACCATCGACTGTCTCTTTGGGCAAATGACTTCGTATGCCATCGCAGTGTGTTCTTGGACTGGCACAGGTTTTGGCAAACAGCCTTCGGCCATTTCTATAGCAAGTATGGCCTTGAATTGCCCTTTGGGAAAGAAGGCACAGATGAGTCCAGGCACGCAGCTTTCTTCTTTGAACGAATCACTACCGCTTATTTTGCGAATCGGCTCGATGTGAGAATCGCTCCCTTCGAATAGCATCACGGTTCACTTTCATGAGGCAAAATGAGTGAGGAGCGACGATGACATCTGTAGTAGTAGTTACCTATCTTTCTGCCAGCACGATTGAAGTTTGCCTCGCCTCTTTACTCGACCATACGCCAGGTGAGTTTGAAATTATTGTCGTTGACAACGCGAGCTCAGATGGAACCCTAGTCATTACTGAGAGAATGGCTTTGCGAGATGAGCGGATTTCGGTTTATAGGAATACGGAGAACCTGGGTTACAGCAGAGCGCTCAACGTTGGGTTGAAAGCGGCCAAAGGTGATGTCCTCGTCTGCCTCAACCCAGATACCGAGGTCTTTGTAGGGTGGCTATCGCCCATTCTAAATGCGATTGCTTTGCCAGACGTCGGCGCAGTAGGGCCAGTGAGCGATGTTGTTGGTGGCCAGCAATGCCTTAGCCACTACCTGGACCGCTCCGTTGGTCCTTATCCAGACATGGTCAGGTGGCTAAAGCGGCACTTCGCCGGCGAAACAGTCGAAACGAAGCTGCTCATTGGATTCTGCATGGCGTTCTCGCGGAAAGTTATGGAGCGCGTCGGATTGATGGATGAGGACCTCATCTTGGGGGCTGATGACATGGACTACTCATGGCGTTTGCGGCTTGCCGGTTATCGGTTGCTCGTGGTCAAAGATTCATTCGTTCGTCACATCTGTGGAGTTAGCTTTGGGCAACTCGAGAGTACAAAGAAGGCTCAGATGGTCCGTGAAAGCGACCTAGCCCTCAAACGAAAGCTCGTCGCTCACTATGGCGATATCTCCAATTTATCATCCGATTACCTGTTTGGATGCGACATCTTTGAGCATGTATTGAGGGAAGCGTAAGTTGCACGCTGCGATAATCTGTCATGACGACTCGCTCTACTTAGGCGCAGTCATTGAGGCTCTTGAGGGTCTCCCGGCGACGGTGTTTGTCAATGAAGTTGCTTGGGGGAATGCTGAGCCGGGCGATTGGGTTGAGACGGCCCGCATCGCGCAAGCGTGCGGTGCTTCCGTGATTACAGGATGCTGGGCAACTGAAGAAGCCCACCGATTGGCCGTTATCCAATGGGCGCAACAGCAGGGCATCCAGCATTTGTTGATTCCCGATTCCGATGAAATCCTAAGCCCTGATTTGTTGGATTCCCTGCGAAAGATTGCTTCGACAGACCTAAGCGATGCTGTGTATTGCACGATGGACACGTATTGGAAGAGTCCGGAGTACGTGATTGAGCCGCGTGAACGCCTGATGCCGGCAATCATGGTGAATCCGCTTTCAGCGGGGTATCACGGGATTCGGCAATTCTCTGGCACTCGCCCATTGATGTTGAGCCACGAGCACGGCGTCTTGCACCACTTGAGCTACGCTGGCCCGGAAAGCCGCATTGCCCGAAAGGTAAGTACCTGGAGCCATAAGGATGAGCTAGTCGCGGATTGGTGGAAGGACATTTGGTTGCGGTGGGATGGCGAACGGAGACTGCGAAATCTGCACCCTACAGTCCCTGTCGCGTACGGCGAAGCGATCCGGCGGCCGATAGGCAAATCTCGACTTTAGGGCGTGAGCGAATCCTTGTCTTATCAATGAGGCATTATCAAATGGTTCGCTCCCGTTTAGACCAGCAGATTCAAATACCGCCTCTAGCTTTCCACTCCCTCGAACGGGTAGTTCATGATCTATTCCTTGTTCTGATCGATCACAAAGGCATAGAACATTGGCACCTGATTGAATGGCCTCTTTAACAAGCGTATCTGATTCGGATAGCTCCGTAATCATCACGATCCGGTCGGATGAGCACCAATCGACTGTTGTGGCGCCGGATTGTTCTGCATAGATGATTCTATTTTCAATTTCTCCTTTCTCACGAAGTTGCTCTACAATGTGGGTGACGAATCCAAGCGAAAGGACACGTGCCTCGGACGCTAGCTTTCGTAGCTCACCTGAAGGCGGGTTCATGAGCCACTTAGTGAGGCCCGTTGCTTCTTCTTCATATCCTCCACAAAACCACTCCTGCGTTGGAACTTCCTTCGGAAATCTAGCGGGCCATACCTTCCTAAACCACAGCTCTGCGTCGTAGAGTCCCTTGGCATCAATACCCAGCTTTCCAAGTGCCCAAACGAGCACCGAAGGGTGCTTGTTAATCTGTTGAGCGAGCTCAACCGCCGAGAAGGCGAAGACCTCTCTAAACTCGCCCTCACCTTTCTTTCCTTCCAGCCACGAAACTATGTCCGGCCATTGTCCCAGTTGAACCGCTACGAAGGAACAGACCTTTCGTCGAGCGGCATCAATCTTCTCGACCCTGGAGTTAAAGTCACCATTGAACTTGCCTGTTGCATCGTCCTTCTTTGCCGAAAACTCCACAAAGTGATCGCCTGCCGGGATTCCACATACCGACGAGTCTTTAGGGATGTGGAGGTACCCGTCTACGCCGCGAAAGAAGATTGTTTTTCCACCACCCATGCCGTTGATGGTTACCCCATCCGTCGTGGCAGCCAAGCGGGCAAAAAGAAGCGATACAAACGCCTTGTCCGCCATGTGCTCAGCGTGGTAGATCAAATCGGCTTCAGTTATCTCTAATACAGGCACGAGCAAAGAATACCGTTCAAGGATGCGGCAGGCAGCGCATGTAGAAATAGGGCTATTGGACCAAATGTCACGCACCTAAGCTTAACAACCCATTTGAGGTCTCTCTAAAGTCTCTCAATTGGAGGAGCGGAAAGGAGCAAGCCTGATACAGTGGTAGACTCGACTCGAGTGGTCAGTACCGGATGAATTCCTATGACACTGTAGGGGTCACAGGTTCAAGTCCTGTACCGACCACCATTATTTTGAGCCCAAATAGCTTGGTTTCGAATCACTGTTGGCAATTCACTCCGGCGAGGTCTCTCAGTTAGTCTCTCAAATGGTCTCTCAATTGCACCTCAGAAAGTTGAGGGGCGGTTGAGCAGAAACTCAATCCTAAGGCATATCGCCCTCACTGTAAGGTATGGCCATTACAGCATTTGCCCATGGATCAAGCAAAGCTGTGCTACACCGTTGATGAAGCAGCCAGCCTTCTTTCGATAAGCCGTGCTCAGGTGTACCGCTTAATTGATAGGGCCGACATCGCCTCAATAAAGGTCGGACGGTCTCGGCGGATTACACATGCTCAACTGATTGAGTTCTTGAAGAGGCTTGAGGCAAAGGACAAATCGACTTTGCTCACCTGGCATGCGATTCGCACGACACCGCAAACTCGGCAACGCTAGGGGTATGAGACATCGAGCCGATAATAATGACGGCTCATGCCGTGAAATCTTAACAGGTAAGCACGCTGGTAAGTGGCGCGTCCAATTCACCCTCCGGACCGACACCGGGAGAAAAAGTCGCTTGTCCCGGATCTTTCGCACCAAGAGTGAGGCAAAGTCGTTTCTTCACCAGCTCTTGAGAGGCGAACGCATTGAGACTACCTTTGCCAGTAAGGAAACGACAATGGGAGACTGGTTTGAGTGGCTAGCCGAAAACGATTGGCCCGAGTCCATTGCTGAGGTCACCATAGCTCAACGAAGAGCACGGTTCAAAAAGTATGCCCAGGCACACTTTGGACGGATGCCTTTGTCCTCAATCGATGCCGTGCGCGTTAGAGCCTTTTATCAGGAACTTAGAGCGCAAGGAGCGAGTGCGTCGCTGCTTGCTTCCGTAAAGAGTGACCTTGTCCGAGCATTTGGGCAGGCCATCACTCCTTACCAGAAGATTCCAACCTCTAACGCGAATCCGTTCCGGCTATCTCTGCCAGCTCCCGAGCGACGAGCAGCTGTTGCCTTATCGGTTGATGAAGTAAGGGCCGCGATACATTCGCAACGACTTGACTCAAGCCAACGAGCTCTACTCGGACTCCTGCTATTGGCAGGGCTTCGACTAGGTGAGGTCATGGCCATGACTAAGCAGCAGCTAATGATCGATGAGAACCTAATTGCGGTCGATAGGGCCGTCAAGGTCGAATTCGGTGGCAAGCAAAGCATTGGACTTCCTAAGAAGGACAAGACCCGCAATGCAGTGATGTGCCAAACGCTGAAGTCGATCTTACTCCCATTTATTGCAGACCTTGGGCCAGAGGTACTCCTGTGGCCCGCGGCTAGTGAGAATAAACCTCGAATGAAGAAACGGTTCTACGAATTCTGGAAGGCGACCGCGGCCGCAGCTGGTCTACCCAAGGAGATGTCGCCCCACGACTGTAGACTGACGCACATCAATCTTATTGAGAAACTCATGCCAAAGGTGTCGGCAACGACTTTCAAAGAACACGTTGGGCATTCAGCAACTGGCGTTACTGAGGCGAACTATACGAGACCCATCTCGGCCTCTCAGGAAATCCTCAGGTCAGAACTTGATCGAGTGTTTGGTTGTAACTGATTCATTGAGCCCGGCACTCCGCCGGGCTCATTTTCTTTCAAGAAATACTTGCAACAATGATTCAGGATAAGATTAAGTGCTGAGTTCTGGCCGGCAGACTCAGATTGAAGGAGAACTACATGAACGACGATTCGCAATCCAATGGGCCGAACGAGCCCCGGCCTGACCAAGACCAGCCGAAACCTAAAAACCGTGGGTTGCCTAAAGTTACTTATACCTACGACGCCGTAGGATTTTTGGTAAAGATCACTCCTGCCACGCCGGATTCCGCAAGCACTGAAGATTAATCCATGTGATGGGTTGAAAACTTCTGCGCTCTTCGCCTTGCTCTCGATATATTACGGAGCCCGCTTCGTGGCCGGGATCTGCGTGGTATCGCTTCGTGGCTCCCCAGTGAGGATGATCCAGCAATAACCTCGTATGGGGCTTATCCCGTCAAGGACGTAGGCCCTACTCACGTGGCCATCTACCGCTGTATCTGGCATTCCCGACAGGGGCTTTTCACCATGAGCCCATGACTTCGGGTTTTAGAGTATGCCGTTCGACGCGAACCCCAAGGGCACTGCCTTCGTAGGGAGCAAGGTAATTGAAGGCGTAATTGTGCCACCGTTTATCCTCACTAACCTTAAACCGGGCTGGGTTAAGCAGTGACCATCGCGTTTCACGAACTTTCTTCCAGGCGATACGAAGTGCCTGGACCTTGCTAGGCGCCGCAGGCTGGACAGTAGACGAACCCCGGATCTTCCGCAGATAGGGCGGCTCAAGGTTGATGCTTATTTCCCAATCAGGATACGACTTTGAGTTGACGATCACCACGCTTTCCTTTGGTTCGATGACAATTTGATCACCGTTAACCTGGGGGACTGCGTCAAGGTTTCGGTCTAGTGCCGTCCATATTTCGGCTTCCCTGTCAGGAGCCGGGGAGGTTCCACTTTGCGCGGCCGTCGGGTTGCAGCCAACCACGGACGCTCCCAAAAGGACTACCAGATAAAGCCCCAATCGCATACACCGCACTCCTTTGGCAAGGCAACGCCACAATTGTACTCAAACTTGACGTTCCAGCATGCACTTTTTATGACAATACAGTAGTCGTCAAAGCACTTTTTGTATTTAGCTCCTGTGAATTTGGAACAGTCGTTTTTTTGCCCTTCAATCAAACACTTCAAGGAGAGAATGTTTGCACGGCACTCGGACTCGTTCACAAACTGCTTCGGTAATGGCGGCACGTAAAACCCATGCTCGTGGCAACCTAGCCCACCCTTTTTATTGCGCCAGTCTATATGATCGCGCTCGTGCTTCTTTATACAATTGTAGATCCCAATAGGCCAGTCCTTCTTAGTATTGTAAACGCACGCATGCATTACCCCATCGCAGCACACTAGGCCGCCATATTGATTCTTGCTGACGAGGCCCTTGTGCTCAGCGTATCGGCAGGGTCCCCCGGGCCACGAACCGCACTCGTGTGGAGTGGGCCAGTCACTTGCGCATGGTGCTAAGCCAGTGGGATCAATGTACGTTGTAGGATTGCCCATCGCGTACGCGTATGGGGGTTCGCCGCCGATCCATTCTGCCTCCCGAACCCTGGTCGTGAATTGGGCGAGGCCGGTCATGTAGGGGCGATGTCCGGGCTGGTATTGGGTAAACGGTTGCGGACCCGATACCTGCGGCGTTGGCCGCGGTGGTCCAGACGCTTTCGGAACTTGGTTAGTTGGTGGTTTCATTTGACGCTCTCGGTTTTGACGTTTGATTTCTTGGATTCTCTTGATTTCTTCCAACTGGCTTACTCTTGGTAACGGATTCTCAAGTGAAAATGGTCCCAAGGATTGGCCGTCTGGCGTGCTGAAGGTGATCTGTTGACCGCTTGCCACTCTTTGCATCTCATAAGTCGCGCCGTTGGGGATAGCTTCCTTGGCGATTACGCGGGCGACCTCGCATTTCAGAGCTACGGAACAGCCTGGGAGCCAATTTGGCCGCTTGTCTTGCTTCGTTATCTTGCCGCGCGGAGGTATCAGGTCACCCTCCAGATCGATTGGATCGCCGCTGTATTCGAAGGCAAGCAGCAAGCAGGCATCGATTGACTTGCGCACTGACTCCTTACTTCTGTAGCCGTTTTCAAGCACCGCTTTCGCCATGCCTGCGGCTAGTAAGGCAAGCTCTGGATCGTACTGGCGAACAATTTCGCTGGCGCTTGTGGCTGGAAGTGGCAAATTGGTTGTGGGCATTGTCGTCAAAACGATGTCTGCCGCAAGTGCCAACGCCATAAAGACCCCTTCCCGCCTCGTTTCTGGCCGATAGCCTGCTTCCATTGCCCTGCCCAACGAGGCCATGCTCTCCTCATGTGCGACGTGAATCACGTCAACATCAAAGCCCTTTTCCGCAATGATTTCGTTCACCCATAGATCAAGAACGAAGGATTGGACAAAGCAAAGCTGGTTCATGCGCGGTCCATCCTTAACCTCGCGAAAGACCCGTTCATCCTCTCCTTGCTCAACGAATTCGATCCATGCGTGTCCCAGCTCATGCGCAAGGTGCGTCTCATGCACTCGTGCCGCGTCGATAAAGAGAAGGACGAAGTCAGGGTGGCCGATCGTATTGATGTAGTGGCACTCGAGCGCACCTTTGTCGCGCCTCAACTCGGGAGTTGTGTCGAAGATCGCCAACTCCTTTGGCGTGCATGCCATTACCTGGTCGATAAACTGCACGAGCTTATCGCTGAGGTTTCTAATGCTGACAACGGGATACAGGTCATCGTCAGAGGGGCCTTGTTCTCGAATTCGGCCGATGGTATTTACGGTCGGAGCGTGCCCATGTTGTTCGACAACGAACTCGATGGCGTGCTTGTTCGTGAGCTTTGCACCCAAAGCGGGAAGGCTGTGGGTGTACCGCCTCATCACGACATCGCCGGTTGGCGAAGCGACCATCAACGCATCTCTTTGTATGTTGCTGGCTTGCACCCTAGACCTAGTATATGGAATTTTTTGGCGGGCAGAGAAGTTTTTTGCGTTTGGTGCTGCTCATCGTACGGGCGTAGAACCATTGCCGTCTCACAAATCGAGCAGGTTTGAACTTAGTTCATCCCCCCTCACTTCCCTGATGCGAGCACGGAAGAGACTTCGTTTCACAATCTTTAAAAATCATCGAACCTTTTGCCTTGCTTGCGACATATACTGGTAAGAGTTCTGTGTTTTCACCGATGGCACTGAGTCACATTAACAACCCTCGCAACGTGGGGCAGCTTGAAGGAGCGACCCATTACGGCGTTGCCGGCGTGCCGGGTGATGGACCTTTCGTCCAAATGTGGTTCATCGTAAACGGTGACCAAATCGAGCGCGGGACTTACAAGACCTACGGATGCCCAACCTCCATTGCCAGTGCGAGCATGATCGCTGAGCTAGTGGCCGGAAAGTCCGTAGCAACGGCGCTCTCCTTGACCGAGGCAGACATTCGAGCTTTGCTTGCATACGTGCCCGAGGGAAAGGGCGACTGCCCGCCAAGAGCAATACAGGCGTTACAGAACGCATTGGAGAAGTTATGACGACAATGGGATCTTTGCCGTTTAGTCTAGGGAGTGATTGCCCTAGCTGCGATCAGCCTACTACAGGCGGGATGTGTGTTGTAAGCGCAACCCGAGCCTATAGTTTGATGATGCCGCCTGGGCTTGGCAATAATGGCGGATTCTGCCCAGTACAAAACATGGCAGCCGATGTTGATAGTTCGGAAAAGAAGTGCGAGCATGCCCCGCCTCCGCCGCCCATTTAGAGTTAGAGAAGATAAAGATGGACCGTCCAGAACTTTGGCCCTGGGAAGTTGACGCAGCCGCTGGTGGCTGCAAGATTGATCCCGTTGCGCATCATCCCCACAGACCGATTCCCGACCCGGTAACGGGACACCTAGTGGTGGACCCTGAGATCGTTCTAAAAGCTCGAGGTTTCAATCTCGAGATTAGCTTCTTCTACAACACTGCATCTCAATTTGCACCTGGATGCTGGGGCAAGCTGAGGTCCGCGAGCGTTAATGTTCGGCTATTGGAAGGGAGTAATGAAGTTTGGTTGATTCGGGGAGATGGAAAGTCTTACCGATTTACCGGTTCATGGGCACCTACAGTGGTCACCACGATGACTGCTGACGCAGATATGTACAGCGGCACTCAGCTAGTCTGGGATGGCGCACAATTTGTGGAGACGTTCGCCGATGGCAAAACAATCACATATGGTGAAGCACTTCCCGACAGCTACTTTGGCGCCACTGAAATCGCGGACGCATCGGGCAATATCCAGACCTACACATATAGCTCTGGCAACCTTGAGAGCATTGAGGTGCCGGGTGGAAACAAAGTCACGTTTCTCTACGATGGCTCACTAGTCGAGACGGTTCAAGACTGGGGCGGCCGGCGATGGACTTTTACTTATGACGGTGATAGCCAGCTGGAGACCTTTACAATTCCAACTGGATGTCAGACTCAATATAGCAACCCATCGACCGATGGATTGATCGATGCAATCACCGATCCTCGCGGATATACAACTAGCTACACGTTTTACGGAGATGGGAGAGTTGAGACCATGTCCCTGGGAGCCGCGGTCTGGACATACACCTATAGCACTGGTTATGGAACGTACGGCGGATCGGCCGTCGAGTCACCGACCGGTGCCTTAACAACGTATTTATTCGACGTTAACGGCGTGATCGCCGAAAAGCAAGTGCCCGAGGGTTACTCAATTCAGTACGTGTATGACGTCAATGGCAACATTGCTCGTGAGATCATGCCCTACGGCGACGTAGTCTCGATGACCTACAACGCCTTCAACCAACCTCTCACAAGCAAAGACCCGCTCGGTAACACCACCACATTCAAGTACGACACGGACAATAACTTGGTGAGTGTTATGAATGCTCTGGGTCAGATTACAACCATGGCCTACGATGGTGACCGACGCATGGTCAGCCGGATGGACGCCCTGGGCCGCGTTACCACCAATGTCTGGAATGGCGATGGCACTCTGCGAGCGCAAGTTGATGGTCGGGGGTTACGCACTACGTATGCGTATGATGCTGTCGGCAACCTTGCCAGCACGCTTTACTCAGATGGCTCTGTTGCAACCTACACCTACGACACGCTGAATCGCAGAGTCGCGGTCAAAGACCCGCTTGGGCGCATTACGACGACGGCCTACGATGCGGCAGACAATGTAGTATCGGTGATAAATGCCGCTAACGAAGTCACGACATACATCTACAGCACCTGCTTGCTCCAAGCCGTCGTAAACCCTCTTGGCCACCGGACAAGCTACACCTATGAACGATACGGCAAGGTTCGTACAGTCACCAACGCGCTGAACCAGGTGACGACAACCAATTACGACAATATGGGTTATCCGGTCACGATCCAGAATGCTCTGGGCTTCGTGACAACGATGGTCTATAACGCCGCTAAGCAGCTCCTCTCGGTGCAGGATGCCAATGGCAATCGCACAACAACCAACTATGATGCCGGTGGCCGGCCCGTAACGTACATCAACGGCGCGGACATTATCACGACGACAGTTTATGATGCTCGGGGCCCCGTTGCGACCGTCGATGGCTTAGGTAGAAGGACCACTATGGTCTTTGATGCAGTGGGCCGACAGATTGCAACACAGAGCCCAATGAACTTCCGCACGACGACCATTTATGACGCGGCAGGGCAAGTTTGGGCAGTTGAAGACGCGCTGGGCTACCGAACGACGAACAGCTATGATCTCGCCGGCAACTTAGTTACGGTCATTGACGCCAGAGGTTTTGTCACGACCCAGATTTACGAGACCACGTCAAACCGTGTGCGGGCAACACAGGACGCGACCGGGGCCAGGACGACTTACAGCTATGATATAGGTGGCCAAGTGGTGACCACGATGAACGCACGTGGGTACGTTACAACAACCACGTATGATGCGGTGGGGCGGGTGAAGGAAGTGCGAGATGCGCTGGGCTATCGAACGACCTATAGCTACGATGCGGCGGGCCAGAATACGGCCGTCAAAAACGCTCGTAACAACACTTTCACGACCATTTATGACGCATTGGGCCGGGTGGCGGCGAGCCAGACACCGCTGAATATCCGCACCACGAATATTTATGATGCAGCTGGTCAACAGATCGCAACGCAAGATGGCGATGGCCACCGATGGACAACGATTTACGATCCCGGTGGAAGGGTCTGGGCAACTCAGACTCCTTTGAACTATCGGACCACGACGACTTATGACGGCGCAGACAGGCCTTTCTTGAGCCAGAATCCGCGTGGCTATGTCACGACCACCGTGTATGACGCGGCGAATCGCGTGATCTCGATCATGAATGCGCTTGGCCATGTCAAGCAATTCGGATACGACCTCGATAGCCGCAATGTCACGATCGTGAACCCTGCGGGCGGCACAATAACGATGGCCTATGACAATGCCGGGCAGATGATTGGTATAGCCAATGAACTGAACCAGCGCACAACATACACCTATGACCCCATCGGTAATGTTGCGACCAGGAAGTTCGCCAACGCCGATGTGACGTCCTACACGTACGATCAAGTTGGCAGAGAATCAAAACGCGAGTACATGGATGGCTCTAAGGTGACGTTTGCATACGACACCGTCGGGAATCTCACCACCATGATGGACGCGCTTGGTACGGCAACCTATACCTACGATGCGGTGGACCAAACCCTTCTAGAAGTGGACGAGTCAGCTCGCAAGCAACAGTTTACGTATGACGCGGTAGGGAATCGTACACAACTAACCTTCACTGACATAGGTCACTTTTACACGTGGGCATACGACAACGATGATCGACAAATCCAAACGATCGACCCACTAGATAACGAGGTCAACACCCAGTTTAATGCCAGGGGATTACGCACAACCGTTACCTATCAAGGTGGACGAAACCAAGTTTTCACATATGACAATGCAGGGCGGAATGTTGAAATCTTAAACAACTCAAACCTAAAGGTCGAGATGTTCACGTACACGTACGATGAGAATAGTAATGTCTTTACCTGGAAGCATGCTACCAACGTAGCGACGTACACCTATGACGCCATAGACAGGCTAACCGCCGATACGACGACGGGATCAAATGCTCATACATATGGATACAGCTATGATTCGCGCGGCAATATCCTGACGAATAACGAGTCGGGGACGATTACAACGCACTCTTACGATGCTGCTAGCAGATTGTCGGTGTCTCTTGAGGGCTCCATTCCCACGACCTACGTTTACGACGTGAATGGGAATCCAGTTCAGATCGAGAAGGGTTCTGACCAGGTCTCAATGGCATATGACTTTGAGAACCAGATGTCGTATTGGGAGGACAACATTGGGAACACAACCTACTTCGCCTATGATCCTTTCATGCACTTGAAAGAAGACAACAACGTTGCTACTACAGCACGGTGGCACATGTGGCTCGAGGATATGATTGTTCGGACCTTCGATACAGGTGGAGGTACGCGTGCTTACACGACGAACGATGGCGTAATCGTTGGCGAGGTTGACGACCTAACTGGTACGCCTGCGACTACCTACTATCTGACCGACCTCTTGGGTTCGGTGACGGGCACTCACTTTACCGGGACCTTCCCGACCACGAGCCGCCGATTTACTCCGTATGGCAGGCTAATGACAGGCACCGCCCTCACGCCATACGTTCCTGCATGGATAGGGGGGCATGGCTACTACAACAATGACCTGCCATGGGCAGAGTACATGGCTTGGCACCGGTTTGTCTCGACGAGAACGAGCCAATGGACCACGAGAGACCTGCTTTGGCCCGATGAGTTGCCGTATGGGTATGCCTGGGGAAATCCAACAACTTGGAGTGATCCAAACGGGCTTGGACCTTGTACCTTGCAAATTCCCAGGAATAGCATTGCGGATACGCCGTGTAGCGATAAAGCCGGAAGGTCTGCTTGGAACACATATATCTACAAGTACTGCAAGTGCGCAAAAACCCGCGAAACAAAGCTCCGATGTGACGAACTCTCACGAGAGTATTACAAGAAATGCAAGGGACAACCCGGGGCGGGCCCGTTTGCACCTGGTCCCTCAGGAATTGTTCCGCTAGACGTTCAAAAGTGCTTTGTATACCAATGCGAGTGGAAGCCTGGGCACTATGCAGGGCTCGCGCCTGGGCATCTCTTTATTTGTGCCTCTATTACGGGCAAGGGTCGGAGGAGAAAATGCTCGGCAGGCTTAAGTCCATTCAGCAACACAGCACCGGGATGGACGCCGGGGTATGTTAGTGATACAGACTACGACTGTCCTCCTACTAATGAACCTGAGATAAAATGCCGCCTAGTATGGGCCGGTTCCGGAGATGATTTGCAGTGCAGATATGCTGGAGCCCTATGTGATTGCATTGATCGATTACCGCCAAAACAGGATTATAATTTCTGGACCAGAAACTGCACCCACTTTGTGGGAGAATTAGATGAGTGCGCCAAAGCGGCCGCAATGAAGTCATGGGCAAAAGGAAAGCAGTAGCAATAGTTCTGAAAAGCCTTGTGGCTTTTTCGGCAATATGTGTTGCCGGTAAACTCTATTTTGATCGGGTAAGTGAAGAGTTGAAACACAATCAGCTCCGTACTGGTTCGCAGATTGTTAGTGAGGCATACAGTGGTAAGGCCCTTGATCTTAGTAGCAATCCGGTGGCGAGAAAGTTAGTACGTATTGCGGAAGATTATGGTGAGGTTCAATCGTTCGATATAGTCGAGGCGGGCGCGGTGCCGTACAAAGACGTAGCCACATTTATCATTAGTGTGCGCCGACAGCAAGGCTTTACGACAGAACGCGTAACATTACGGGGTCAAAAAACTGCAGAAGTAAAGGTCATGAGTATTCACCGGGAAAAGAGCACCCCAGAGAATTAAAGCAAAAAAGACTGTCTTGTTCACAAGATTTCGTTTCTACAAATTGGTGGGCTCCCCAGGGAACCAACCGTTGGGTGGCACGGATCCCAATTGCGGGTAGAATTCATGCCCGACTCTTTGGAGTCGGGCAAGATTTACGTCTCGATGGAGCACGGCGTCGCAATACACATGTGCTGCTGCGGCTGTGGAAACAGAGTCGTAACACCAATAGCCCCATCGGAATGGCAGCTAACGTACAACGGCAAGGTTGTCAGCCTCACTCCTTCCATAGGAAACTGGAGCTTCCCATGCCGCTCTCACTATTGGCTCACGCCAAAGGGCATCCGATGGGCCGAACAGTGGAGCGACGATCAGATCGCAAGGAATCGCGCGGAGTCAGCTCCGGTTGATGGAGACAATCCCCTACTTGCAGGGGAATCAGACCACGCCAGCCATCCAACTTGGTGGCAGCGTCTAATAAAGTTCTTTGGCCTTTGACCATTGTACGCGAATCAGACATGAGGCCCCTAAACTGTATGCAACCACGGAAGGTGCGGGGCCTTCCTTTTTGAGATCAATGCATTTGTTTGCTGGGCGTACTCTTGACCCGGGGGGAAGTAGTTTATTGGTCTCTCCAAGGTCTCTCAATTGGGAGAGCAATACTGAGAATATCTGAGACAGTGGTAGACTCCAAAAAAGTTGGCGGAGCTTGCAGAATTCCTATGACACTGTAGGGGTCACAGGTTCAAGTCCTGTACCGACCACCATCCTTTTTGAACCTAAAGAGCTTGCTTCCGAAGCACTTTTGCGAATTCACTCCGGCGAGGTCTCTCAGTTAGTCTCTCAAATGGTCTCTCAATTGCGCCCCCAGAAAGTTGAGGGCCGGTTGAGCGGCGACTCAATTCTAAGGCAGATCATCCTGACGCCAAGGAATGGCCATTACAGCATTGGCCTATGGATCAAGCAAAGCTGTGCTACACCGTTGAGGAAGCAGCCAACCTTCTTTCGATAAGCCGCGCGCAGGTGTATCGACTCATTGATAAGGCCGAACTCGGCTCCGTAGCAGTTGGGAGGTCGCGGAGGATCACCCATGCCCAATTGCTGAATTTTCTTACAGGGCTTGAGGCAAAAGACAATTCGTCCTTGCCCACGTGGCAAGCGATTCGCATGAAGCGGCAACACGAGCAACGCTGAACGCATGGGACATCGAGCCGACAATAATGACGGCTCATGCCGTGAAATCTTAACAGGAAAGCACGCCGGCAAATGGCGGGTCCAATTTACACTCCGCACTGACACAGGTAGAAAGAATCGCTTATCCCGGATTTTTCGCACCAAGACTGAGGCAAAGTCGTTTCTTCACCAGCTATTGAGAGGTGAACGTATTGAGTCGACCTTGGTCTGCAAGGAAACAACCATGGGAGACTGGTTTGAGTGGCTTGCCGAGAATGATTGGCCCGAGTCGATTGCTTCAGTTACCATAGCTCAACGAAGAGCAAGGTTTAGGAAGTATGCCCAGGCACACTTTGGGCGGATGCCCTTGTCCGCAATCGATGCGGTGCGCGTTAGAGCCTTTTATCAAGAGCTAAGGGCGCAAGGAGCAAGCGCTTCGCTGGTTGCTTCTGTGAAGAGTGACCTTGTCAGAGCATTTGGGCAAGCCATCACTCCTTACCACAAGGTGCCATCATCTCACGCCAACCCGTTCCGTCTCTCCTTACCTGCCTCCCAGCGCCGAGTGGCGATTGCCTTGTCGGTCGATGAAGTAAGAGCAGCAATTCAAGCACCATTGCTCGACGGGAGTCAACGCGCCCTACTCGGGCTCCTTCTACTGGCGGGCCTTCGACTGGGTGAGGTCATGGCTGTGACTAAGCAGCAACTAAGGATTGATGAAAATCTTATTGCTGTCGATAGGGCCGTCAAGGTCGAATTCGGTGGCAAGCAAAGCATTGGACTTCCTAAGAAGGATAAGGTCCGCAATGCAGTAATGTGCCAAACACTGAAGTCAATCTTACTTCCATATATTGCGGACCTCGAACCGGAGGCACTTCTGTGGCCCGCATCATGTGAGAACAAGCCACGAATGAAAAAGCGCTTCTATGAGTTCTGGAAGGCTACCGCAGCCTTAGCTGGCCTACCTGCAGAAATGTCGCCCCACGACTGCCGGCTGACACATGTAAACCTAATAGAGAAGCTGATGCCAACGGTTTCAGTGACCACACTTAAAGAGCATGTGGGCCATGCAGCGACGGGCGTAACTGAAGCCAACTATACCCGACCGATCTCTGCCTCGCAGAGAATCCTAATCATTGAACTTGACCGCGTATTTGGCATTGCCAATTCCTGAGCCCAGCACATTGCTGGGCTATTTTTTTCAGATCCTGGCACCTCGTTTCGAAAGAGGCGCTGGCCCGGAATGAAAACCCATAGATCAAGAACCCCTAGCGTAATGTTGCCTCGCCGGTGAAAACGAATGCCTGTCCCGCCTTGCGTTTCCCAAATTTTGGCACGACTTTCCAAAATATTTTGGCGTCCTAACGTTCATCCCAGCATGAAGTTATATGCAGACACATGTCTAGTATGATAAGATGCGAATGCCTGCACACTAGGTAGCATGCTGGAGACCGTTACACAAAATGAACCCAAACCTTACCGAACGCACCCTACTTCCCACACCCTTGGCTAATGAGATGATTTGCTTTATGGGCATTTCAAATGTCGACCTCTTGGATCGAATTGAGCAGTCCGGGCTACTTTCCGACCCGAACACGTATGCCGCCCGTAAGTTGGAATTCGACTCTATCAACTTCCTCGCCTTTAGGAATGGCAAAGACTCAATCCGCATCTTCCTTTCAAGGGAGTGGCTAAACGATGTAGAAGTAATGCGGCCCGAAAGTATCTCATGGCAAGGAGATAACCAGGGAGGCTAATGCGCGCTCATCTCTATCGAGACCTGATTCATGGGCAGATTCGATTTCCAAGGGTCGAGCTAGGCCCATCCCCGCAGGATTCTTCAGGTGCAATCGGGTATCTCGTTCCCGGACTAAGGAACACGCCGGCTTTTCAGCGTCTCAGGTCAATCCGCCAAAACGGATTGACCAATTTTGTTTTTGCTACCATGGAGCACTCGCGATTTGTCCATAGCATGGGTACTTATTGGATGTGCAATCGAATGTACGACGCCATTGTTCGCAACTCGGGCTTGAAAGTCGACGAACGGGATCGCACTTTAGTTGCCATCGCTGGACTACTTCACGATATCGGGCACGGCCCATTTTCGCACTCATTTGAGAAGTCGGTGGAAGGCTTCGATCATGAGGCCATGTCAATCAAGTTGCTCAGAGAGTACGAGCCAATTGCTTCCCTACTCAATGAAGTTGATGATGAGTTCCTTGAGGACATGATCCCGTATATTGACAAGTCAGCACGAACTGTGGATAAGTGGTCCTACCGCATAGTATCGAGTCAACTAGATGCAGACAGGCTTGACTACATGCTTAGAGATTCAAGACTTGCTGGCCTCGATGGGCACGGATTTGATCTTGAACGACTTCTAGACATGCTTACGACTGAGAACGGCAGGATTGCAATCGACGATCGGGCTACTCCTACCATTGAAGCTTATCTAGTGATGAGGCTCCACTTGCACGAGATGGTTTACTTCCACAAGGGTGTCAGAGCATCTCAGTCACTGTTAGTGAGCATTTTTAAGAGATGTTTTGATCTAATTCGAAGCGGAAGCTTGCAGCATTTAGATTCCCTTCCCAGTGTTGCATCCCACATCTTTCAATGCGTTGCTCGAGCTGAGGAAGTCCCAATTGACGCTTATGTTCGTTTTGGCGAGCACCATTGCTGGGTGGCTTTTGACACCTGGGCAACCGAAGCACAAGACCACATCTTGCAAGACCTTGCTCAAAGGATCGTTAGCCGCAGGCCATTTAAAGCGATCACCCTTTTGCCAATGGCAAGCGAGGAATCAGAACGGCAGCAAATGAATAAAGCAGTTTCTAGGGTCGCGAAGGAGCTGAATAGGTCAGAGGACGAGGTGCGACGTTATTATTGCTTGATCGACGAGCCTCAAACACTAGCCTATAAAACATTTGACCCTGACGGGAAAAAGCCTGAAGAAGAGATTTGGTTCAGGGGCCGGGACACCACCATCAAGCGGCTCAGCGAGTACAAGGACAATTCGATTTTCGAAGCCACAAAAATACCTCGGATCAGCCAATTCTTCATTTTTCCCGAGGAGGGGAGGCGTATCGCGCAGGACACCTTCTCATACAAGGAATATGCTGGCCCATCACACTAGACCTACCCTGTTTTCAGGGATCTCCGCAGACCTTAGGAATACCTAAGGCAAGAGGACGGCATCGAAAACCGGGTGATCCCATATTAGAACTGAGGACAGTCCTCGAATGCCGCCGTAAAAGTCGGATAGCTTTTGACGGAGCTGGAGGTCACTTGCCCTGATCTGGTTCTCTGCAGTGCTCGTGGAGATTGCGGAGAAGCTGACGCCATGACGGTGTTCTACGAACACATCGAGTACGATTAAGAGCTTATACCCGAGTGTACGTAGTCTCCAACTTAACTCCAAATCGTCGGCTCCGAGAAACATTGCTTCGTCAAGGAGACCGCACTCCTTTAGCGTTTCGCGTTTTAGCCCGATACAGAAGCCAATGAGCATTGCGGTCTCTTCGACCTGTCTATGAAACTGTTCACATAATTCAGCATTATCTTGTGCGCTGGCTTCGTGATCGTATCGAGCTGAAAAGGACTGCCTGCCCATTACGCGGTCGGAGATTGGTCCTACAGCACCACAACCTGGGATATCAAGAGCTTCCTTAAAGGCTTCTTTCCAATCGCCAATGAAAGTCACATCTGGATTAGCTAAGACTATGTACTCTCCTGAAGAAAAGCGTATGCCAGCATTGGCAGCCTTAGCGTAACCCAGATTCGAATTCATTCGGCGAAGGTGAATTTGCGGCCACGTAAGTCGAATCGCCTCAATCTTTTCGCAAGTGCCGTCGCTGCTATCGTTATCGACGACGATGACTTCATCCGACGGCGAAAGATCACGTAATACGCTCAGAAGGCACTCTTCGATTGTCGACTCGGACTGAAAAGTTACGATGACGACGGACACCCTGCTTATGGCTCCATCGCTAAGTGGCACCCTTGATCTAAGGAGGAGTTCGCGCTTCTCGGGTTGTCGGTCCAAATCTGGTTGCATCTCAGCGAATGCCAAGACCTGGTATGTGGATAGCTCCCGCGCCGCAACCTCACTTTCTACACCCAAGTCACTAGCCGCCCTTACAATTGCATCACATTCAGATGAGCCCAGCATTGTCCTACCTTCACCCTTCACGGTAAAGCCGCATCTCCAAAGGGCTTTCCGGAGCGAGGCGGGAGTGAAAAACCTTCGGTGAGTGCGGTCAAGCAATCCACTATCCCCATATTCAAACTCACCGTTCAGAAGTTCAAGGACAACAGTCCAGTGGCCGATGTTTGGCACGCTTGCAATCAAGTGCGCACCGATCTTCAAGTGCGGCTTCAGGCGTACCAGCACACTTTCTGGATCGACAAGGTGCTCTAGGGTGTCTCCAAAGATGAGGCAGTCAAAGTAATCACGGGGAAGTAGCGAATAGTCTAGCGCTTCAACATCGCCCTTGATCACATGCGTCAGTTTCTTTTTGGCGACGGTGGCGGCACTTTCATCTAGTTCGATTCCCCAAAACTCGCACCTTCTAGACTGAATGAGCTGGGCACCCAATTCGCCATTTGCGCAGCCCACTTCCAAGATGCAGCGAGCTGTTTTGGGCACAACGTCTAGGATTGCCTGATTCACACCATCGTAATAATCTCTCGGTTTCAAGTCCTTACATCTTACGCGCCTATAGCAATTCTTGGCACAGCATGGGTTAGAATTCGATTTGTGATCTGCGCCGCCTATTGTGTTCACGATGACAACACGTACTTGAGGGCGTCGTTGGGCTCAGTCGAAGCTGTCGCTCGATTTGTGTTCATAAGTAAAGTTGATTGGACTGGTAAGGAAGGCGACTGGAAGAAGACCATTCAGATCGCTGAGGAAGCTGGAGCAGAAGTAGTCATTGGCGAATGGGACGACGAGACATCCCACCGGAGAGCAGCCCTTCAACACCTTCGGGACCTCAGTCATAGTCATGCGATCACAATCGATTCAGACGAAGTGATCGAGCCTTTGCTACTGGATCACCTGATCAGAATTGCCGAAAGCGACCTGGCTGACCGAGTTCACATTAGATGGGACACATACTGGAAAGACGCTGAGCATGTCGTCCGTCCGCGGGAGCCCTTCTCTCCCTGCATCATGATTGCCCTCAACAAAGTTGATCACCAGTTCATCCGTGAGTACACAGGCGGCAGGCAACTCTTCCTGAACGAAAGCTTCGGTATCGTTCACCATCTTAGCTATGCCGGTGGAGACGAGCGTATTTGGAAGAAGATTAACACTTGGAGCCACAGGGATGAGATAACTCCCAATTGGTGGCAACGAGTTTGGAAGGCATGGGACCAAAATCCGCTCCTTCAGAACTTACACCCTACTCATCCCGAGAACTACAGGTTTGTCGAGCACATACACTTGCCAGAAATCCTGAAAACGCATGGGCTAGCGTCGGTAGCCAAATCAGAGAACATCCCTAATGCCAGCAAGTGCGACATCGTCATTCCAACTTTTGGTCAGCAAGAACTCTTGGACGACTGTCTTGCCAGCCTGCGTGACTGTGACAATAACATCTCCGATATTATCGTCGTAGACGACGGCTCGCCAGAGCCCATCACCGTGCCGGATGGCGTCATCCTCATTCGACTGGAGGAGAACCAGGGGTTTGCTGCAGCTTGCAACGCAGGCTTCGAACGAAGCAACGCTGAGCTGATAGTTTTTCTCAACAGTGACACGGTCGTGTCTCCCATAGCCCTGGCGCACTTGCTTGCATCGCTGGAGGCATCAGGATCGATCGGTGCGGCCGGACCCTTCACTAACTATTCAAGCCACTTCCAGCAAGTGCCTCCAACCTACACTTCTATGGAGACACTGGGATTATTCGCCCAAGACTTCGCTCGCCATGGGCGAGAAGACATCGAGGTCGATATGCTGGTCGGGTTCTGCTTTGCAGCAAAGCGAAGTGTTCTGAATGAGGTCGGCACCTTTGATACTGGCTTTGGCATCGGGACTTTCGAAGACAACGACCTAAGCTACCGCATTCTCAGAGCCGGCTACCGCCTCGTGCTGAGTGCCAAGTCTTTCATTCACCACGTTGGATCGAAATCCCTGCGGTCCACGAACCATAACCTTAACCAGCTTCTCAGTAGGAATGAGCAGTACTACCGGACCAAGTGGCAGAGCGATATTGAATCTGGCTTTGCCACGCACCTAAGTGGGATTTCGACTGAACGTATCCGCTTTAACCAAGAGCGAAAACCCGAGAAACGAATAGCGAACGCCCAGAGCCTTGCTGAGGCCGCAGACATCTCACTTTGCATGATTGTTCGCGACGAAGAGCAGAACATCAGAGCTTGCCTTGAAAGCGTGAAGCCGTTTGTTCGGGAAATGCTCGTGCTGGATACTGGTTCGAAGGACACGACCCCTGAAATTGCTGAGCAATGCGGCGCTATCGTCAGATCAATCGACTGGCCCGATAGCTTTGCTAAAGCAAGAACTGAGTCCATGAGAGATGCGAAGGGCAAATGGATTCTATGGGTCGATGCGGACGACACGATGCCCTTAACATCTGGGGAAACCATCATGAATGCTGTCCTCTCAGCACCAGAAGAAGTAATGGGCTTTATCGTCAAAGTCCGCTTTTTGGAGTCACAAGGATCTGCAACCGAAGTAGACCACGTCAAGGTCTTTCGCAATTATCCTGACCTCGAATGGGAAGGTTACATCCACGAGCAAATCATTGCATCCCTTCGGGCAGCAAACCCGAAGGGAATCTTGGCGTGGACTAGCACCCACGTGCTTCATTCCGGCTATGACAATTCAGATGAGGGTCAAGAAAAGAAGAGGCGGCGTGACAAACATCTGTTAAGGTTGGACCTCAAGGAACGGCCCCGTCATCCATTTGCCCTATTCAATCTTGGGATGACGGCTCACTATCTGAGGCGCCATAGGGTCGCTTGCGGTTGGTTCAGGCGATGCACCGGTGTCAGCGGCGATTCAGAATCACACCTTAGAAAGGCCTATGCTTTGTGGGTTGGCTCGCTGAAGGAGTTGGGCAAAGTAGATGCTGCAGCCAAACTTTGCGATGAAGCCCTGCGTCGCATACCGAACGACCCAGAGCTTTTGTTCCTGCTGGGTCAGCTAATGGCCACCAAGGGTGATCATCAGTCAGCCATCCAGTACTACCAGGCCTCACTGAAGGGCAATACTAATGGTGTCTTCACGAGCGTTGATCCTGGCATCAGGGGATGGAAGGCACTCCACAACGTCGCCCTTTCTCATATCGCACTCGGAGATTGGCCCTCGGCAAAATCAGCCTGGCTTGCAGCACTTAATGGCGAGGGCCGCCTTGAGGCCGCCGCGCCTCTTTTTAAGTTTGCGATCGACTTCGGAGACCTACAGATTGTTCGCACCGTGATGGATTGGGTTAGGAAGCATCAGGGCGAGGCGGGCCTGCTGCCGGGCATGCTCGGGGAGTTATCGCAAGCAGTTGGTATTGAGCCAACTCAGCTTTGGCAAGGGTTGGTACATGAAAATCCTCACAACGATGAAGCCCGTCGCCTTCTAGCTTTGTCCCTCCTAAACTCGAGCCGAGAACAAGAGGCCGTTCCTCATCTCGATCTCTTACAACGGCGAGGTCATCGACAAGGAGCAGATTTGCTATCCGCTCTTGCAAGAAATCAAGGTGACATTGAACTCGCGGAGCGATGGCAACTCAGAGCGCGCGAGCTGCAATCGTAGTTGCTATTACACAGCGTGCAAACTTCTGCGCAACTACTTCACTCGCCTATACCTAATGTTTAGGTGTAACTCCCCCTCAGTTGCAACAACCGAGGCCGAGTCATCGCTGGCCCACGGGTATAGCTCATACTCTCTTGTTCTTCCTTGGCTTGTCACGCTCAGGCGGTAAACCGGCTTTGTTGGATATAGCCTTTCACTTCTCAATATCTCGCGCCCATCAAGTCTTAGGACCTGGGAAGTGTCGCTTCTCGCAATCAACACCGGATTTCCGACAAAGAAGAACCCATACACGACCAAAATCAAAATCGCGAGGCCCAAGAATATGAAAACGAATTTTCCGCGTGAATTCACAGCAGGTACCCCTGATTCCACAGTGCCCCGCATGTTCTGTGGCAATCGACTCTTGGAACTTGTGATCCAGCCCAGAATCCATATCCATTGTTTGTAAGGTCCTTAGTGGAGTCCTTCAGGCCTTCGACGCTACGCCATGACTGAGGCTCATGTAGGTAAACAAGGCGAGCACACTTTGGCCCGCACCTATGTACAGCTAGGCAGCTTCCAACGCAATGTCTCATCGCGTTGTTAAAGCCCTGCGAGCCGTTATATGCTTCTCCTACCGAGTCGTAAAGTTTGTTCAAGCAGGATATGCAGTTACATAGCCAGTCCGTAACATTATCCTTCGTCGTCCAAATTGGCGTAAAGTCAGGGGTCCATGAAGGGTCAATGGTTTGTCTGCCGGTTGGATCGACAAACAATGTTGGCTCGTTTTCAACATAACAAAAGGCCATCTCTCGTGGCCAAAGAGGATCAACAGTCATCCAGCGAGAGAGATTAGTTCGGTAGTAGCGAGCTCGCACATAAAGCCGGGAAGCAAGGTCGGCATAGTAGCCCAGTGTGCCAACAAAGCCCCAAGGACTTGGATTCGATCCAGACGAAGTTCTTACTTCTCCAAACGGCCAAAACTCAGTCGAAGATGTCAGTGTCCCCGCGGAGTTTCTCGTCTGCACAACGCTTCCTAAGGGATCAGAAACATACCGAGTGATCACCG
>JADLGZ010000011.1 GCA_020849075.1 Fimbriimonadaceae bacterium
GGCTTTTTGTTGAACCGCGAAAACCGAAATCTCGAATCCAGAGAAACAAGAATATGCCCCGCTCGCACCCTCTAGAACTGCTCCGAAACATTGGCATCGCTGCGCACATCGACGCCGGTAAGACCACCACGACCGAGCGCATCCTTTTTTACACCGGCAAGTCCCACAAGATTGGGGAAGTGCACGATGGCGCCGCCACGATGGACTGGATGGAGCAAGAGCAAGAGCGCGGTATCACCATTACTTCGGCTGCGACCTCGTGCTTCTGGTCGGGCAGCAAGAAGGATAAGCCCGAGCACAAGATCAACATTATTGACACTCCCGGCCACGTGGACTTCACCGTGGAAGTGGAGCGCTCGCTGCGCGTTTTGGACGGCCTTGTTGCCGTTTACTGCGCCGTGGGTGGCGTTCAGCCGCAGTCTGAAACCGTTTGGCGTCAGGCAAACAAGTACAAGGTTCCTCGTATTGCTTACATCAACAAGATGGATCGCCTCGGCGCGGACTTCTTTACGGTCGTTCAACGCATGCGCGAGCGATTGGGCGCCAACGCGGCCCCGATCCAGATTCCGATCGGTGCGGAAAGCAACTATAAGGGTTACATTGACCTCATTTCGATGAAGGCTGCCCTCTATGACACCGACGATGACACAGGCAAAACCTTCAAGGAGACCGAGATTCCCGCTGACATGACGGACCTTGCCGCCGAATGGCGCGAGAAGATGCTGGAATCCATCGCCGACTACGATGAATCCATCATGGAGCGGTTCCTTGAAGGCGAAGAGATCAGCGAGGCGGACATCCGCAAGGCCCTCCGCGAAGGCACTTTGGCCAACAAGATCGTGCCTTGCATCTCGGGTTCGTCGTTCAAGAACAAGGGCGTGCAGGCGATGGTGGACTGCGTGATTGACTTCTTGCCGTCACCGCTCGATGTGGAAGCCGCCAAGGGCGTTGATCCGCACACCGATAAGGACTTGGAGCGAACCGCGAGCGACAAGGAGCCCTTCACGGCACTTGCGTTCAAGATCATGAGCGATAAGTTTGTCGGTCGTCTCACGTTCATCCGCGTTTACTCGGGCACCCTCAGGAAGGGAACTCCGGTTTCGGTGAGCTTCCGCGATCCGGTCACCAATGACTTTCGCGTTCGAACCGAGCGCGTGGGCCGTATTCTCGAAATGCACGCCAACGATCGAAAGGACATTGACGAAGTTTATGCTGGCGAAATCGTTGGCGTGATCGGTGTGAGTGACGTTCGCACCGGATACACCCTCGCGACCGAAGATGACCCGATTTCGCTGGAATCCATCAAATTCCCCGAGCCAGTAATTCAGATCGCGATCGAGCCGAAGAGCCGAGCTGACCAAGAAAAGTTGGGCACCAGCCTTCAGCGCCTTGCCGAAGAAGATCCGACCTTCCGCGTGTTTACCGACGCAGATTCAGGCCAGACCATCATCAGCGGGATGGGCGAGCTTCATCTTGAAATCATTGTTGACCGCCTCAATCGAGAGTTTGGGGTGCAGGCCAATCAGGGCAAGCCTCAGGTTGCCTACCGCGAAACGGTGAAGCAAAAGAGCAAGGCGACCGGAAAGTTTGTCCGCCAGACGGGTGGTTCAGGCCAATACGGTCACTGCGATATTGAACTTGAGCCGCTCGAAGCCGGTCAAGGCTTCGTGTTCGAGAACAAGACCGTCGGTGGTTCGATTCCTAAGGAATACATCCCGGCGGTTGAAAAGGGCGTGCGCGAGGCTTTGCTGAGCGGCGTGCTTGCGGGCTATCCGGTGGTTGATGTGAAGGTCGCAGTCGTTCATGGTAGCTACCACGAAGTGGACTCGAACGAAAACGCGTTCAAGCAAGCGGGCATTCTCGCCTTCAAGGAAGCGATGAAGCAAGCGAGGCCGGTAATCAAGGAGCCGATCATGCACGTGGAGGTCACGACCCCAGAGCAAAACGTCGGCGACGTGATCGGTGACCTCAACAAGCGACGAGGCCGTATCGAAGGCCAAGAAGCGGTCATGGGCGGCACGGTTGTGATCAACTCCCAAGTTCCGCTCAGTGAAATGTTCGGATACGTCACGACGCTACGCTCGCTCACCCAGGGTCGCGCGACTCCGAACGTGACGCCTTCGCACTACGAAGAAGTCCCGAATAACATCGCGACAGAAATCATCGCCAAGGCCCAAGCCGGACGCTAAATACCGCAAGCTTTCGCTTGCATCAGGGGCTCCCTCGCAGGATGGAGCCCCCTTTTTGTTGTTGATATGGATAAAATGGGCGCAATCATGAGTACCGATCAAATCGAAACCACAGACACCCCCGGCCCGACCAAGCCCCAAAAGGAGCATGAATGGCTCCAGCAACTCGTGGGCGAGTGGAACGTCACCAGCGAAATGATGATGCCCGATGGCAGCAAAGCCACCGGCACCGGTCACGAGTCTTGCAAGAGCCTCAATGGCCTCTGGGCATACACGGAAGGGAAGGGCACTATGCCCGACGGCGGCCAGATGAACTACTACTTTGGCATCGGCTACGATGTCACCTTCAACAAGTACGCCGGCTTTTGGATTGCCGACGTTTCCTCGCACCTGTGGAAGTACGATGGCGAGATGAGTGCCGACGGCAAGAAACTCACCCTCAGTTGCGTAGGCCCGAATATGATGGGTGGCGATAGCCTAACCGCCAATTTTCGCGATGTAATTGAGATCATTGACGCCAACACTCGAACTCTTACGGCCTACGGCGAAGATTCCGAGGGCAATTGGATCGAGTTCATGAAAGCGACGCTGACTCGGGCGTAACGAAAAGAGCTCCCTCACAAGAGGGAGCCTCATTCGTACCTCGTACCTCGACTTAGGCCGCGATTTGCAGCGAGAACGACTGGCCGCCTGTCCAAACCGAGATCGGGTTGGTTGGCGTCGCGCTCATGCCATCGCGCTTGGCGATGATACGGAACCATTGCGTGGTGCCCGGCGTGCCTTGCGTGCTGAACTTCGTCTTCGTCGTCGCGTCGAGCATGGTCCATGGACCGCTGCCGTCTTCGGCGGCTTCGATGCTGAAGATCGTGCCCGAGGTGTTGCCGTTTCGCTTCCACTTCAGGGTGATCACGCTCTCGTTGTTCAGCGAAGCGGTGACGTCGGTTGGGGTCGTCGGCGCCGTGTGTTGGCCCGGGGTGTTATGGGGTGGCAACATGAGCTCGTTCAAGAGTTCGTCGCTGATGTTCTCATCCGCGCGCCAAATCTTGGCCCACGAGGACACGTTGGCCCGCGCCAGGCGCTTGGCCGTGTTCTTTGCCGTGGTGGCCGCCTTGCTGGCCGCCTTCGCCGTGTCTGCTGCCGCCAGCGCAGTGCTGAAAGCAGAATATAGGGTGGTCATGGTTTGGAGTGCTGCCGCATCCAAGCCTAGTGCAGCGTCGTTTGCTTCGGCAGTTTCCTTAAAGCTTTGCAATTGCGAGTTCAAGGGGCCGTCAGCGGTAGTTTGTGTGATATAGGGCATTGCTTTACCTCTATCAATTTTTCCGCACGATCGCGGATGTTAGATTTATCGGAGGCCCGGCCAGAAATGCTTAGGGTGGGGCTGTGATTGCCGGGGGCCCACCTTGGGGGGTCGGGGTGACGAGATAGGCGGGTGCCATGGCTAGCGGGTCGGAGGAAGACCGTGCTTTTGTCGAACGGTAACTTAGACCCGATAGCCGTGCGGCTTGCCATCACGCCCTGGGTGATCTCTGACTGCTCATGGAAACCACACGGCTATCGCGTCGCGACGTAGCTCGGATGGAGAAGTGACCGGGGGGCGACACGCTAGCCATGGCACCCATTCAAAGATTCACCCGAGCCACCCAAAGTGGGCTCCCCGATAACTGCGTGGTGCCAGAGGTTCGCTTTGGCTGTGGCCCCTCTTTCTTCTGGCAGCAATTTTTGTACATCCTCCCGGAGCCGCAGGCGCAACGTTTTTTCGCCGCTCTTTGCCGGCGTTCGACTTCTGCCCTGAATTCAGTCGGCAATCTCTCCTCAAGTGCCTGGATCACCGCCGACTGATCATATGTGGCTTTTGGTCCCCCCCGCTGTTCGGCCTCAATCTTATCAAAGACGTCTGCTTCATCAATGCTAAGGAACACTGCCCCTTTGGCTCGGACCAACTGCTCTAGTGTCCCACGGTTAATAAACCACCCGCAATAGGTCATCTCGTCCTCTGACCTAACGCGAGGATAGAGCTGCTGGCGTTCGAAAACAAACCGATAAAATTCTTCACGTCCCCATCCCCGGTGCAGGAGAGCGTCGACAAAACCCTCCATGTCCATCAAGTTTGGAGCCCACGGGTGAGGCCCGCCCTCTTCACGAACTAGGAGGTCTAGGCAGGTCGCAAGGTAGCCCCAGTCCTCGGCAGTCAAACAAATTGAGTGAATATGCGAGAACTCGGCCGCCGAGAGAACTGCCTGCACCTCTCCTTTTTTAGAGTAAAGAGGGACGTCAATGCCCGCCCTGATCTTGGAGCTTACTCGCTCGGCCTGATTGTAGGCCTTCTGAATGCCTTTGTCTCCACTAAAGTCGCTTGTCAGTCGCTCATAACCTTCTAGCACGTCCCGGAATGGGGGGCGCAAGGTGCTTGCCTTCGCTTCTAAGACCAATAAGTACGGAGGGTCCGAAACGATTAAGTCATGCTCAAACTGTGAGTCCGGTGAGTCATACAAGCTTTGATAAATCTGCGCGTCGGGAAGAATGCTTGCGATAATCGTTGCCGCTTCAGATTCTAGAGTCCGGTCTCGGTTCTTGAAGTACTTAGCTGAAACCGGACTAGTGCGCATTTGATCGTCAAGCGCAGCCACGGCCGCGTGAGCAAGCTGATTAAAGACCGCAGCTGCCGCGACGTCGTCATCCAGCTGAACAAGCGGTTTGGTGAAAAGAATGTTTGTGTCGTCTGGATGAACAAGATGCAATGTCCTCCCGCGCACACATGTAAAGAAGGACCAAAAGGAATCAATCTTACTTTGGTCAAAGTGTGCGAGGAGGGCCGACTTGCTAATGTGATTCCAGCTGAAAACGCTGGCCCCGTAGTGCTGCTCTATCACCTCTAGCTGTTTGGTGAGGGCTTCCGAATCGGAGGTCGGACTTGTTCCGAGTTTCTTCATCTGCGCTTGCAGATTTTTTTTCGCTTCGACAAGTAGCTGCAGCTCGTCGACCTTTGATTGTAGCTGGTTCCCAATAACGGAAATAAACGAACGAATCTCGGTAGCTGACAATCCGATGGAATTCTCAAGGTATTCGTCAAATGGGGAGAACTGCAGGTCCAATTTCTTCATAACCTGCTCGTGGGTGCCTGAAATACGGGGCGTATTGATGTAGTCCAGGATTACGGCCATTCCGATTTGGGTCTTAGCCAGCTTCGCCAATCGCTCGGGCTCCGCCCCATCGATTTCTTGAAAAAATTGAGCGACGTAGTAGTCAAAAATTTCTTCAACCCTATTGAAGAGCTGTTGCATCTCACTCTTCCCCAAATCCCGTCCAATCCGGGGTTCGGGGGAATTCAGTAACATGCCCAGTAGATAAGTCGTTTGCTTTAGCGGTGATGTCAGGCCGAACTCTTCATGGATCTCATTAACACCCATGAAGAGCCACAATGTTCCGAGGACTCGTAGCATCGCATCACTCGAGAAGTGCGACAGTTCAGTCTCGAATTCTGAGATTAAAGCTCGGAGCTCATCATAAGATTTGGGATCAAGCTTGCTTCCAATGCGCATCTCGCCGACTAGGATATCTAAATTCTGGGCAGCACAACCATTGAATCGCCGTAAGTACACCCGCCTTGCATGCGAACTCGATGGTACTCCCGTGCCGGGATATGCTGCGAGCCGGTCGGTTGCTGGGGCCAAGAGGTTGGCAGGTTTCGCTTCATCGTCATCCTTTTCGCAACAGTGGCGGGGTGATTGCGAGACTTGTCCGTAAGACCGTGTGAGGCGGCTGGGCAATCCACCCAAACGATCGGTACACGGTGTCGAGATATTGGTCGACTTTGAAAGTTTGGCGTTATTTGAACCTAGGCTCGGGTCTCGGGTCTCGTTTCTCGGGTTTCGGGGAGAGGAAGCCGACAATGAAACCATGAGCTATATCACCAAGGATATTGCCGATGACGATTACCTGTCGCAGGTGCGGGCCTTCGTAGAGGGGGCGGCGATGAATGCGGCGGCGCTTGGCTTGTCGCCGGCGGACATCGATCTGCTGAACCTAGAGATTGGGCTGCTCGATGGGCGGCTGACGAGTGTGGTGACGGCGCGGGCGGCGCTGAGCGGGGCCGTGACCGCCAAGGAAGAGCAGCTGATGCGGGTGCGCAAGATCGTGGCGATGATGGCCAAGACTTGGCGCGCCGACCCCGAGATTCCTGATGAGGTTTTGGACCAGATGATGGTGGCGCCGCATAGCCCTCGGCGCGTGATTTCGCGGCCTTCGGTGGTGACCGATCTCGTGATCAACGCGAATGGGCAGGGCGAGATTAGTCTGAAATGGAACCCGAACGGCAATACGAAAGGGACGGTTTACCTGGTGGAGACCTCGGCGACCGGCGCGGGGCCGTGGGTGGTTCTGGACGCCGTGACCTCGCGGAAGTTTAGCGTGGAGGCGACTCCGGGCGAGCCGATCTGGTTCCGCGTGCGGGCGAAGCGGGGCACGCGGGTGGGTGGTTTTTGTACTCCGGTTGGACTTTGGGGTTCGCGGGTGGCGGGTCTCGGGTCTCGGGTGGCGTAGGGTG
This sequence comes from Fimbriimonadaceae bacterium, assembly GCA_020849075.1. GTDB lineage: Bacteria > Armatimonadota > Fimbriimonadia > Fimbriimonadales > Fimbriimonadaceae > JAFLBD01. Next base: position 6,733 of record JADLGZ010000011.1, read on the forward strand.
GAATTGGGAATTAGGAATTAGGAATTAGGAATTAGGAATTGGGAATTGGGAATTAGGAATTGGGAATTAGGAATTGGGCATTAGGAATTGGGAATTAGGAATTAGGAATTAGGAATTAGGAATTAGGGTTTGGGGTTTGGGGCTTGGGGTTTGGTGATCGGCCCTAGACCTTGAAATCGTCCCTGTTTTCCAAGTACAATAGCCCCGTCGTTAACCCCTCCGTGTGGTTGGGGTGAGACCGAAATCGGGCGACGGGTCGCCCTACCCTAACCACAAGGAAAGAGAACATAACAACATGGCGAGAGCTAAATTCGAACGAAACAAGCCGCACGTCAACATTGGCACGATTGGCCACGTTGACCACGGCAAGACCTCATTGACGGCGGCCATCACAGGCGTGATGTCCCAGAAGATCGCGA
>JADLGZ010000012.1 GCA_020849075.1 Fimbriimonadaceae bacterium
GGTCGCAGCATCTACTACACAAGTTCAGAATTTGGAGGTTCCGATGTCGTGATCGTTGACCTAGTGCCCAACGATGTTACGTTCACCGAGGACGACTTAGACACTATTGACGCCGCAAAGCAAGCGGTCAAACCAAGCGACATCCATGTCGAAACTCGGGGCCTTCAGAGCCGGGTGCGTCGATTGACCAATGGGGATGGCGAAGCACTTGGTGCCACGCCTGACAGTAAGTCAATCCTTGCCACTGTTGGCGGTCAACTTAGCATGGTACCGGTCGAGGGGCGCAATTCAACGGCGATTGCCGGAGTTACTGGCGGTATCGGCAATGTCCAGATTGCCAACGGCAAAGCCTATTTCACCGCTGGAGGGCGACCAACGATTCTGACCCTTGGGACCAGCAGTGCTTCAACGGCGAACTTCTCAGCCCAGATAACAGTAAACCGTAAGAAGGAGGACCTAGCGCTCTTTGAAGAAATGTGGTGGGCGATTGATCGCATTTACTATGATCAGTACCACCATGGAAAGGACTGGAATGCCATCCATGATGAGTACAAGGCCCTCGTTCCCTATTGCTTTGATCGACAGGATTATTACGCCCTGATGTACGAAATGATCAAAGAGCTGGATTCGAGCCATACCTTTACCACCTCGCCGCCTGGTCTGCCAGCGCAGGCAAATGAATTGACTGCCTTCACCGGAGCCGACTGGAACTGGGGCGAGTTGGCTCAAGGCAGATACGTGGTGGGATCGGTCGTGCCGCAAAGCCCAGCCGATCATCCCGCCATGGAACTAAAGCCTGGGGACCGTGTTCTCAGCGTGAATGGCATAGACTTGGGCCCGAACCAGACCTATGCCGAGCTAATGAAGAACAAGGGGGGTATGAAGGTTAACCTTGGCATTGTCCGCAATAGCAAGCCGATGGTCATCACCATAAAGCCAGCCGCCCCGAGTGCATCAACTGGCCTCCGGTATGAAGCCTTCATCGCCCAGGTCAGAAATCAAGTGGAGAAGGCGACTAATGGAAGGATCACTTACTTCCATATCCAAGGCATGAATGCCGCCAGCACCGATAGATTCTTCCGCGAAATGCGGATGTACGGGGAAGGTAAACAGGGAGCAATCGTAGATGTCCGCTGGAATGGAGGCGGCAACACGGCTAACCGTATCCTTGCTGCCATGCGAATTCAGCCTTGGCTACTGCGCAAGTTTAGGAGTTGGCCCGACATGGTGATGACCGAGGATATGTTCCGGGGCGAAGCAATTGAAATGCCTCTCGTCCTGATGACCAACCAATATAGTGCCTCCAATGCCGAGATCTTCAGTGAAGGATTTCGACAAATGAAGATTGGACCGGTCGTTGGCGAACCGACGGGTGGTAATGTTCTGACCGTTGGAGGAACGTACAGCTTCTGGGATGGAGGAGAAGTCCAGATCCCGTTTGTCGCAATTCAAGCTACAGATGGCAAGCCTCTGGAGGGCACCGGGCGGCGGGTGGATGTGGATGTTCGATATGATCCCAATGCCTGGCTAAAAGGCGAAGACAATCAGGCCGCTGCGGCTACGCAGGCCCTTCTGAAGCGCGCTAAGTAAGGTAGCCCAAAGAACAACTACCCTCACGCTTGGCGTGAGGGTAGTTTGTAAGTAATGCTTGACGCCTTCTTAGCGCTTCACGAACTGGAAGCCACGGCGAGCCTTCTTTCGACCGTACTTCTTTCGTTCCTTAATGCGCGCATCACGAGTTAGGAATCCTTCTGAGCGGAGTCCGCCTCGAAGCTGCTCATCCATGTCCACAAGGGCGCGAGAAATACCTAGCCGGATTGCACCCGCTTGACCGGTAATGCCACCGCCCTTCGCCGTTGCTCGCACGTCGTACTTGCCTTCAAGACCAAGAGCAACAAATGGGCTGTTAACCAAGATGTCAAGCACTGGCCTTCCCAAATACTCAGTGGCTGTTCGACCGTTGATTTCGATCTTGCCTTCGCCTGGGGTAACCCACACGCGTGCGATGGCACACTTGCGACGACCAGTTCCGTAGTTAGCGTTCTTCATGTTTAGTTCTTTGTAATGTTGAGCGGCTCAGGATTTTGTGCCTCGTGTGGGTGCTCCGCCCCGGCATAAACTTTTAGTTTCGTGAAAATTTGGTGACCCAGTTTGGTTTTAGGAATCATGCCCCAGACGGTCTTCTCCACCAGCTTCGTAGGATTCTCTGCCTGCATCTTGCCGCGGCTGACATTCTTGATACCTCCTGGCCAACCCGTGTGCCAATAGATCAACTCGTCGGCCTTGCCGCCAGTCATGACAGCACGTTCGGCATTGATCACGATAACGAAATCACCGCAGTCTTGGTTATAGGTGAAAGTCGGCTTGTGCTTGCCGCGCAATACCTGGGCAACCTGGCTCGCGAGGCGGCCAAGCGGTATCCCCGTGGCATCAACAATATGCCACTTCCGTTCAATATTCTCTTTTGTCGCGCTGTATGTTCTGTTCATGTTCCAGTCTCCTGGGAAATCGTTTGATAGCGTTCGCGAAAGTCTCGAGGGTGCCTGCCGTACTTAATTTTCAGTAGGCAAAGGCCTTTTGCCGGGAGGACGACCGGCCACATGAGGTTACTCCGGTGGCGAGGGTCGAGCAGCTTGCCAAAGTCTTCAACCGACCGGCGGCCGCGCCCCACTTCATAGAGTCCGCCGCTGATTCTGCGCATCATGCCTCGCATAAAGGCATTACCCGTGATCTCGACCCAAACTTCCCGTCCAGATCGCATAACATGCGCGCTGAACAACTCTCGTACCGCGTTGGTTGCTGGCTCCGTTTCTTCGCTGAAAGCAAGAAAATCGTGGCTCCCAACCAGAACTTGCGCTGCGTCATTCATCACTTCAACATTGAGCTTTCGCCAAGTGTCGTGAACAAATCTCGACTCTATCGGATTGCGCGGTGTCTGACGGATTCTATAGCGATAAGTCCGGCTGATTGCCGAGAATCTAGCGTGGAAATCCGGCCTCACGATCGTGGCCTTCTGCACCGCAATATCCCCGGGTAAGAGATTATTGAGGATTCGTGGAATCTTAGCGGGTTCAGGGGGCCACTTTGCATCAAAATGCACGACCTGTCCCATCGCATGAGTCCCCGAATCAGTTCGGCTTCCTCCTATGATCTCAATGTCCTCGCCTGAGACCTGGCGAACGATATCTGTCAATGTGCCCTGAACGGTCACCCGTCCAGATTGTGCGGCCCAGCCGCTA
>JADLGZ010000013.1 GCA_020849075.1 Fimbriimonadaceae bacterium
TCCCTACTGTGCCCCATAGGGTCACTACTGCAAGGCTCACAGCAGCATCCTTGTTCTCTCCCTGAATCACCGCGTCGGCCGCGACGATTGCGCTTGCCCCGCAAATAGAGCCTCCCGTGGCGAGGAGTAGGGTTGGCTTCAGCCCAAGGCCAACGAGTCGTCCGAGGAGGACAGCAACGAAGAAGCCAACAATGGTCACTATGAGAATCACGGTCAAGGCGCTACCGCCGATTTCAACAATCTTGGTGAGGCTTAGTTTTATGCCCAAGAGCGCGACCCCGAGGCGAAGTACCGGCTTCTGGCAATAGGCCACTCCATCCCTGAAGAGGGTAGGAAGGGCAACGGTAGACCCGATTGCCATGCCCAATAGGATCACGATTAACAGTGGGCTGAACCGTAGATGTGCCTTGGACCAAGGTAGCTCAGCGATAACAACTGCTAGCATGGCCAGCAGAATGCAAAGCCCTACGCCCGGCGCGAGCTTCTTCAAGCTGTGTAGCTCAGCTCCCGTCGTTCCTTTGTCCAGCCACCTTCACCGGGAATAAAGATGTTGCACCATTCAAGTTCATGACCATAGACATGCACCGTGACCGTGGGCTCACTGGGCAGGGCGTTTGCAATGGTGTGGTACTCAAAGGGCGGAATAAGGGCACCGGCTTCGCCCGTGCCCGCCATGATCGTCTTCTCCTCTTTGAACTGAACCAGTGCAGCGGATTCCGACCCGATTAGATCATAGCTTGTGACCGAAATCTTCCCCCGATAAACGCACTCCACACACCATTCCCCAGCATGATCGTGCAAGAAGGTTCCTTGCCCCACGCCCCAAACCATGATAACAACTGAATATCGACCAGCTGGGTCACGGTGGAGCAGGCGCCGGGCGTACTTCTCAGGATGCGGAACGATGAACTCTGGTGGCAGCAGGTCTTCACCATTGTGAAAGACATCCTCCAAGATGGATTTAACTCTTTCGCAACGGGCGTCAAGGCTCTCCACATCAACCGCTTCGTCAAGTTCCTTCAGGAATGCGCACACCTTTGGGCAATAGTCCATTTGAAGTAGTTTACAGGAGAAATCAATCACTGAAGTTTCAATGAATTTTGAAACTTCAGCGGTATACTCTCCCCAATGGCCATTGCACCGGAAAGACTGGTTGGTTCCGACCTTATGGATATCTATCGTAAGGTGGAAAGCGGCGAGCGGCTGAACCATGAGGATGGCCTTCTCCTGTACCGTACGCCGAACCTAACCGGCGTGGGCTATCTTGCTAACATCGTGCGAGAGCGTAGGCATGGTGCCAAAACCTACTACGTCCGGAACCAGCATATCAACTACACAAATATCTGCAACAAATTTTGCAAGTTCTGTAGCTTCTATGCAAAGAAGGGAGGCCCGGCTCCTTATGAGATGGATATGGCAGAAGTCAAGCGCCGCCTTGACTGGCACAAAGACATTCCCATCACCGAAGTTCACATGGTTGGGGGCATCAATCCACGGCTGAAGTACGACTACTATCTTGATCTCGTGCGGCTCGTGGCCCAAAGTCGCCCCGAAGGCGTTCACGTCAAGGCATTTACCGCGGTTGAGATCGTACAAATCGCTCAGATGGGTAAGGTCACGATTGAGCAGGCCCTACGAGATCTGATGGACGCTGGCTTGGACTCGCTGCCTGGAGGCGGTATCGAGATCCTTAGCGACCGCGTGCATCAAGAACTTTTTGGTAAGAAGCTCAACGGCGAAGAGTGGAAGGAGGTCGCAAGGATTTCGGCCAAACTTGGACTGCCCCAGTACGCCACGATGCTCTACGGGCACATTGAGACCGATGAAGAGCGAGTGGATCACTTAATCCAAATCCGCGAACTTCAAGATGAGACGGCTCATTTTCTAACGATGACACCCCTATCATTCCATCCAGAGGCGACTGAACTCGAAAATATATCACAGCCCACGGCAGACACCGATCTTCGAAACATCGCCGTGTCTCGCCTGCTTCTGGATAACTTTGACCACATAAAGAGTTTCTGGATCATGAACACCGTGCCTGTGACTCAGATGGCCCTATGGTATGGGGCTGACGACGCAGATGGGCTCGTTCACGAGTACGAAATCACTTACAAGGACGGGGAGTTTGGCAACAAATCCCAAGCCTTAACCCACGAAAACATGGTGCGAATGATCGAAGAAGTTGGGCGCATCCCGGTGGAGCGGGACTCGTTCTACAACGAAATCGTGCGCGAAGAGCCTGTCGCGGCGGGCCGTACGCTCAAGCCACTCACTGTAGTCTGATGCTGGCTTCCCGCGTTCTGATGGTGCGTCCGACTCGGTTCGGATTCAACCCAGAAACGGCCGGTACCAATGCGTTCCAAAGTGATGACCCAAGTAACGAAGCGCTAGCCGAGTTTGACCATTTGGCGATGGCCCTTTCGGATGCTGGAATTGAGCCCATCATCTTCGATCAAGCACCGGACTGCCCATCGCCCGATGCCATCTTTCCCAACAATTGGGTGAGCTTCCATGAAGAAGGAGCTGTGTTATATCCAATGCTGTCGCCGTTGCGGCGTACCGAGCGGCGCACGGACATTCTGGAAGCGCTTGGAAAGGAGATCATTTGCGACTTCTCGCATTTCGAACAAGACGCACGTTTTCTGGAGGGAACGGGCAGTATGGTCCTTGACCGCAAGGAGAAATTCTGCTTCGTCTGTGTTTCAGATCGGTCCGACCGGATGCTGGCTTTTCAATGGTGCCAGCGTATGGATTTTCGGCTCATCGATTTCGATACTCTTGGACCTGGCGGTGTACCGGTCTACCACACCAATGTCGTTGGATCGATTGGAGAAGGGCTAGCGGTCGTCTGTCCGGAGGTGATCGTTGAGAAGACCGTACTCAACCTGTTTACGAGTTTAGATGAGTACGAAGCTATATCCATCACCATGGACCAAATGCAGAACTTCTGCGGGAATATTCTTCAGCTGAATGGGAGTAAGGGAAAAGTTATCGCAATGAGCGAGTGCGCTCGTTCTCATTTCAGGCCGGACCAGCTCCGCAGTTTAGAAGGGCATGGCGCAATTGTCGCAAGCCCCATCCCATCCATTGAACGCATTGGCGGTGGGTCGGTCCGCTGTATGTTGGCCGAAGTCTTCTAGCGCTTGATTCGAAACTCAATCCGCCGATTCTTGGCCCGCCCTTCAGCGGTCAAATTTGATGCTATCGGATCATCTGGACCAAACCCTTCGGCGGTTAGCTGATCCCGATTAACACCCCTTGAAACCATAAACTCCAATACAGCTTGCGCTCTTCGTTGACTCAGCCGGCGGTTTCCAGAGTCTGAACCCGTTGAATCCGTGTATCCAGCGATCAGAATTGGTGTTTTCGAGCGAGACCGCAATAGGGCTTCCGTGGCCAACTTCAAAGTGGCCTCAGTGGTCTTGGCGAGTTGCGTCCCACCGCTTTGGAAACTGACGGTTATACGATTCGTTGCATCAAGCCATTCTTCTAAGGTGGGATGGGACATGGCCGCGAAGACGCCTCCTAAGTCCGGTTCCTCAGATTGGAGACTAATGGTCAAGCCAGACACTCGGTCTCGCAGGATTTCTACCAACTGAGCCATGTCGCGGTCTGGTAGGCCATCAAGGACGACGTGATTGTCAGAAATCGAGAGCTCAAGACCCCTAGGCATATCCCGTACAAGTTCCTTGACCGAATCGAGCCAAGCTGAGCGGCCAACGCCGAGGTCAACGTCAATCGTCCCCGTTGCCTCTACATCGGCAAGAGCCATCTGTAGCTTCTTCCTCTCAGTAGTATCACGAAGAACGGCCGAGTAAACAATGCCCGCATCTGTTCTCGTTGCATGGAACAGCGAGGGGGATAGGCGGGGGGCTCGTTCGA
>JADLGZ010000014.1 GCA_020849075.1 Fimbriimonadaceae bacterium
AGGGGGAAAAGGACCCCGCATCGAGGGCCGCGGTCGTGGCCTTATAGATCGAGCTAGTGCCATTCACACCGTAAAAGGTCGTATCGTCTTGTGAGAAGGCGATGTCGGTGAAGCCCCCACCAAAGAAATCCTTCTTTAGGGCCCCGGTGTTGTAATCGAAGACATAAAGCGTTGACCCGGCCGCAACATACGCTTCGTTCCGACTTTGTCGAATCTTCATGCACCGGATGTCGCTCGAGAAGTTACCGAAGGCACCCAGGTAGACGCCAGAATCGGGATCGAAGCGGTGAATACGCCGCGTGGGTGTTGTGTTCGCGCCATTGTCGGCGACCAGCAACATTTCGAAGCTCGCGAGCGCGGAAGTTGTGAGGGCGCCGAGCAACCCAAGGACGGCTAAATGCCTAAACATGGCCTATTATCCAACAATTCTCAGATGAATCAAAACACCGTGACCCGCCGAGGCTCGGCGAGGGCGTGCCTCTCGCCTAGCTAAAGCGGGAGCAAAGGATCGGCTCGCCCCCGCGCCTTGGTTCCTGAAGAATAGGCTCACCGGCTTTGAAGCGCCGCGCGCCAGCAAGGGATTTTGGGCTCCACCCCAGAATGTTCTCAAGTTGGATGCGAAGATTTTCGCAATGCTTCCCGCCCAAGTCGAAAATGGCGGCGTCGTTTTCGAAATTTATGTCACCGTTTTCGAAATTTATGTCGCCGTTTTCGAAAACGGTGGCGTAATTTTCCAAAATGGTGGCGTAATTTTCGAAAATTATGTCGTCGTTTTCGAAAATTACCAGGCAGTTTTCGAAAATGGTGACGTCGTTTTCTAAAATTACGTCGTCGTTTTCGAAAATTACGAGGCAGTTTTCGAAAATTTTCCCATCGCGCGGGAATCTCGGGCTCCGCGTTGGGTGTGGGCTAACTTAGACCGAGGTCAGCTCTTGTTCCTGTTGCTCGAGCTTCTCGCGGTGCTTCTGCAGGGCGTAGGCTTTGCGCTCTTCCTTGGTCATCGAGAGCTCCTTTTGGAGCTCGCGGGCGTGCGCCTCGGAGGTCCACTGGACATTCCAGACGAGGCCAACCCGCTCCAAAAGCCGAAGCAGGTTCGCCGACGGGTCGAACTGGCCTTTGAACATCCCGTGGTTCGCCGAGATCGCCCGGGCGTGGTGATTGTTGTGGTTGGTCTCGCCCCAGGACAGATAGGCGAAGATCCAACTCAGTTTGTGTCCCCAGAAGCCATCGAGCCAGAAATTGGTGCTGACGTCCTCGGTGTTGAAATCGCGCTTGCCGAACTGGTGACAGCCCGCGTTCACCCAATAGGTGACGTAATTGGCGAAGAAAATCCCGAGCGCGCCGCCATAGAGGAAGCCGCGATACCAGCCGAAGCCGGTGAAGTGGCCGACGACCGCCGGAACGAGAAGCCCAAGCCCCAGCCACACAAAAAACGTATTGCTGAAGAACATGACCTGCTTGTCTTTCTCGAATTGCGGGTAGGTGTGGCGGTTGAAGAGCAGGCCGCGCAGCCAGCCGATGTAAGCATGCCAGAAGCCATGAATCGGGCTGTGCAGGTCCTCATCGGTGTCGGAATGAATGTGATGGTGATGGTGGTCGGAGAGCCAATTGACCATCTTGCCCTGCGCGGTGGTCGCCCCGAGCATGAAAAAGAATCCGCGCAGCCAAGGCTTGGCTTGATAGCTTGGGTGGGTGCCCTGCCGGTGGAAGCCGAGCGAGATGCCGAGCGTGCGCAGCTTGCAACCGACGAGCGTGAAGAGGAGCGCCGTGCCGAGGTACATCGCCCAGCCCGCGGCCGTTGCGGGCGGATGCATGGCCATATCCACGATCGCCGCCGGGATCGCGAGCAGCGGGGCGAAGATGATGAGGTCGGTAATGAGCTGATGAAGTAGGGGCTTTGGATGCTCCTTCGAGGCACTATGTGGTGCGTGGGCCATGTGGTTCTCCGTTTCCAAGTCGGTCCTCCAGCCACATCATTGCGACCCTGCGTTTCCTGTAGAAGACCCACTATTTCTTACGACAGTTTGACCGGTTTAGATGCAGGGGCTCTAGGGAAAGATGCGTTGCTTGCGGGCTTGGAGCCTGGGCGTGAGGTTGAGTTTGCGGCGGGTTCGCTCGGTTTCGACCTGCCGCCAAAGCGTCTGGGCATGGGCGGTGGCCCCTGATTTTGCGGCTATTTCGGCTTGCAATTCACGCACATACCAGTTGGAGAGCGTGGCCTCGGGGATGCTGGTTTCGAGCAGGGCTTGATCTATGATGGCGTTGGCTTCTGCATTGCCCTCGTTGGCACGAACCTCGGCTTCGGCAAGCATGAGGTTCCATTGGAAGGTGCGATCCCATGGGCCGGCGATGAGCGATCGGGCGCGTTCGATACTGATCATCGCCTCCGTGACTTCTCCGGCCTCCGCCTCGAGCACGGCGAGGTTGGAAAAATAGTGAAGCTGTTCGACGCGGCTCGCGACGTCGGCATAGCGTTCAGCACTTCGCAGAGTAGCGAGGGCTTCGGGTACGAGATGACTGTTCCAGAAGAAGGCGGCTTTGGCGTTCAAGGAGAGGAGGCGCATCGTTTGCTCTCGGTCGGCCTTGGTAAGGCGTTCGAGCCATTCGGCCGCGGCCTCCAAATCACCCATTTCCAGGAGCGCGAACATGGCCTGAGCGCTGGCTTTGGCCATGTTTGGGATATCTCGGTGCTTTGCGGCATTGGAATGTGCGCGTAAGAAATGGCGGAGCGCTTCGGGCACATCGGCAGACATGTAGCTGGCCGATCCAACCAGCATATCGTGCTCGATCGCGTTGGGCTCGTGGCGAGAATCGGGACGCGTTGCCCCAACTGCCCAAACAAAGTCGCGCGCCGGCAAGAGCAATGCGATCTCAGGAGCCGCACAAAGAATGCTTCGGGCGGCATCGCGATCCGTTTTGGCTACTTCTGCGACGACTTGGAACAGCAACCCTTCGGGCGAAAGTTCTTCGACCGCCGCCTCTGGTGTATGGCGCCTCCTGAACTCATCCATCCATGGATGCTCAATCCCCGGTGCAATACCTAGACCCGTCGAACCGCCGATCAAGATGCGCCATGGCCGCGCCAACCGGATGCTGTCCCTCTCGATGACAACGCTTCCCTCCGGAAGCCAACGCTTGAGCCGAGCCAAGGTTTGCCGGACGGCGGTGTTCCTTTTGGGCTTGGGACTATCAGCATGTAGGGCATCGCCGAGCTCCCTACGCGACACCCATTCTGGGTATCGCTCGGCAAGGAGAACCAGCATTACGGCGCTCACCCGTGTGGGCGGCGAGGTAAGCGCGTCACCACCTTGAGGCTTGACCTCTAACTTGCCGGCCATCCAAATGTCGCCCATGGCGTAATTAAGGCATAAGGGTCACGCCTACGTCACGAAAAAATGTTCTACATTTTAGTAGACATGTGTGTATACTTCTTGTGACACATGACTCCATTTGTTTTGTTTGTCAACCTGAACGGGTTCTATGTAGGCTCTTTGGGGCTGAATGGTGAACAGCCGGCGATCATTCATCGCAACAAGCGTGTTCTAGACCTTAATGCTGCTGCGAGTTCACGCGGGCTTGAACGCTCGGCCGGGTTGCCTGAAGCTAAGGCGATGTTTGGCCGTGAGGGGATGTACGTTGAGTGGGAGGAGGACGCGTATCTTGCGGATCGAAACGATTGGCTGGATGTCGTTACGCAGTTTGCTGATGTTATTGAGCCAGTTGATCAGCATCAATGCTTTGTTGACCTGAGCGCGCACCCCGACCCTGGGGATGTAGCTGAGCAGATTCAGGCGGCTTTGAAAGCTCAGACTGGTTTAGAGGCTTGTATTGGGATGGCTAGTTGTCGCTGGATTGCTCAGGTGGAGAGTTTCGGGTTTGGGCTTCCGCTGTGTTCACTTCCGGTCAGCTATTTTCCTATCACTGAGGAGTTGGCGACGCGTTTGGTTGGCTTAGGTTGCACCAAGATTGGGGATGTACGGCAGTTTCCGTTGGAGCAATTGAGGAGGCAGTTTGGCAAAGATGCATTTCTCATTCATCAAGCGGCGAATGGGCAGGGAGATTCTGCGGTCAAGGCGTTGTATCCGCTGAATTCGATCTCTGACCGTTTCCTGTTTGATGGAATTGCGGATACGCGTGAGGTTCTTGAGAATGGTGTTGTTTTTCTTGCCAAGAAAGTTGGTCGTAGGCTTACTGACGAAGGGGTGTTTAGCAAGTCTCTTCATGTATGGCTGGAGGACGAAGACGGGTCTGTTTCATTTCATGAACGAACATTCGGGAAGCCGATTGGGGCGCCGGCATCCCTTAACTTTGCTCTGAATTTGTTGCTGTCGGAGTTGTGCCACCCCATTTCGTGTATTCGAATTCGATTGCCAGACCTCGCTCCGAAGAAGCGGACGCAGCGAACCTTGATTGGCATGACGGCGGAAGGGGCGAAGGATGAATCCGCGCAGAACGCTTTGGGGCAATTGCGCACGAAGTTTGGCAATGACTCGATCTTGCTTGCGAATCAGGTTGCGGTCGAGCGCTATGTACGGGTTCGGCAAGCTTGGAGGGCCGTGAATGGCTGGAGTTGGAAGTAACGTCGCACGCTGGCGGGAGAGCCGCGAGTGGTGGCTTGGTGAGCCGTACCGGGAGTTCGCGATCTCGATTGATGCAAAAGGTATTCGACGGCATCATGAACGGGTCATTGATGTTGCTGAGAGCAAATCGAACCAGAACCCGATGGATGAAACCCACAGCGAGGATTACATTTTGCGAGTGCGGCGTGTTCGAGATGAGACCGTTTCGATTGCTACGGGGCATGTGCCAGAGGGGTTTTACGAGGCGAGGAAAAAGGAGAAGGAATGGTCTGAGAAGAGAGTTTTTCGACCTACAAAGCGAGGTGGTTATGCGCCGCTTCATGTGTTGAGTGGGTATTCGATGGGCCGATCGACCATCTTTGCCGGGGAGATCGCCGCGCATGCTTTGGAGGCTGGTTGTCCGGCCGCTTGCATCGCCGATTCCCACTCGCTAATGGGTGCGGTTGAGCATGTGAAGGCAAGTCATCGGCTTGGGGTGAAGCCGCTTGTTGGCGCAACGATCGAACTGCCCGAGGGTGGGGAGATCGTGCTGATTGCCAAGACAAAAGCGGGATACTCGAACCTATCTCAGCTCATCACGGAGTGCCACTTGGGGGAGCCACGGTGCTACCCGCTTGGCTCTTGGGAGAGGATTGAGAAGTACGCCGAGGGGTTGATCTGCTTGACGGGTGGGGATTGCGGGCCGCTCGATCGGTTGCTAGTTACGGGCAAGAATGAGGATGCTTTTGCATTACTCTCTCGGATGAAGCGGATTTTTGGGCGGGGCAACCTCTTTGTCGAAATCGAGCGAAGTTGTTTACCCTGGACGCTATCGGTCGGCAAGAGCTTAATCGCCTTGGCTGAAGCCGTTGGTGTTATGGCCATTGCGGGAGGTGCGATTACGCATGCGAAGCGGGAGGACTTTCCGGCTCAGGACACTTTGGTTTGTGCTCATACGCTCTGCTTGATTGATGAGGTGATTGGGCGTAAGCCTACTCGTGATGAGTCGCAACCACAACTCATCGCTCGACCGGAGCGCGGAATCAATGCTGAGCGCTTTCTAAAATCTGCTGCTGAGGCTATCCGTGTCTACAAGGATGATTCTGAGTTGCTTGAGAACACTTTGCGTGTTGCGGAAATGTGTGAGGACGACGTGTTGCCAGGTCGGGCGACCCTACCCCAGCTTTTTGATGACGATCGGAGTGCTCTAGAGAACATTGTCCGAGTGAATGCTTCGCTAGTCTATGGGCCGCTAAAGAAGCATCAGCTGCAGAGGTTGAACTATGAAATGTCTCGTATCACGAGGCTTGGGTTCTCAACTCACTTTCTTGCCGCTTGGGATTTTTGCCGGTGGGCGCGAGAGCATGGGATTCATATGAGCGGCCGGGGTTCGGTAGTGGATTCTGCGGTGGCATTTGTGCTTGGGTTCTCGCGCATTGACGCAATGAAGCACCGCCTTCATTTCGATCGCTTCTTACCAGAAGATGGCAGCAAACGACCAGATATTGACATCGATTTCGAGGCTCATAAACGTGAAGATGTTCGACGTTATATCATTCAAAAGTACGGATCTGATCGTGTCGCTGCGGTCTGTGCTATCGGAACATTTATGACCCGCGGCATTGTGCGCGAGGTCGGCAAGGTGATGGGTTTACCACCAGAAACGATCTCCTTTTTGGCTAAGAGGTTGCATGGCGGGGTTGCGCCGGATCAACTAGAATCAGCACTCGAAAAGCGGCCTGAGCTTCGCGATTCCAATATCTCGAAGGAGCGATTCAGGTGGGTGATTCAACTTGCCTCCTCTCTCATGGACTTGCCTCGAAATGTAAGAACGCACTCCTCAGGAGTGATCATTTGTAACCAGCCGATCTGTGAAACAGTGCCAGTGATGTGGTCTGCTTCAGAAGGTGAAGGTAAGCACCTGAGCATGATCCAGTGGGATAAGCGCAGCGCGAAGCACTTCTTCGATAAGTTCGACATTCTTTGCCTTCGCGGCCAGGATGTGATTAGTGGGGTTGAGGAGCGAGTAAGGCTGGCTGACCCAGACTTTTCCGCAGAGCGGATTGCGGCCTGCGACGACCCGGATGTTTACCGGGCAATGCGAAGCGGGGAACTCATTGGCATCCCTCAATCGGCATCCCCAGCTATGCGGCAGGCTCATGTTCGGCTACGAACGGACAATTTACACGACGCCAGTTTGGTGCAAGCGGGAATTCGACCAGGCGTCGGTGGCGCGGTGAAGTTGAACGAACTCATCGCTCGACGACGGGGGAAAGAATACAACTATTCTCACCCAAAGCTTGAAGATATCCTCGGCTGCACGTATGGGATCATAGTGTTTCAGGAGCAGGTTGATCAGCTCCTTCAGACATTCGCAGGGATGACGAGCGGCGAAGCTGAGGAACTACGAGAGGACATCCATAAGAAGCGGCGAGAGGATTTTGGAGAGCAGCTTAAGAGTAGGTTGATTTCTCGGATTGTTGATAATGGGCATGGGCGGAGCGTCGCGGAGGAGATCTTTGAATATGTCGCTGGTTTCAAGGGGTATGGCTTCGCGCAAGGCCATGCGCTTGCCTTTGCCGAGGTGAGCTTGAGAAGTGTGTACTTGATGCAACATCACCCTGCGGCGTACTTCGCTTCTCTGCTGTCTGCTCAACCAGCGGGTTACTATCCTTCCGCGACTATCGCGAATGAAGCGAGGATTCGGGGTGTCCCCATTCTTGGCCTCGATGTGAACGTGAGCAGAGAGAAGTTCGAAGTCGAGGATGTGCGAAATGAGCTTGGCTTGGTCGTGCCATTGGGGGGGATTCGCACTGGGTTAATGCAACTTTCGGGCTTATCTTCCGCTGTACTAACGAGGATTCTCGAACATCAACATGGACTCAAGCAACCGGCTCAACCTCAGCTTGTGGCTTCTGGTGGAAGAATCGCCACAGCCGAACCACCTATGCCGCCATTAGAACCCTTTGGAGGGTTTTTTGACTTCGTGGCAAAAGTTGCTCCCAATCGAGACGACCTTGAGTCGCTCATTCTGTCGGGTGCGCTTGATCGTTTCTGCCCCAATCGCCGAGCGATGATATGGGCGATCCCCGCCGCACAAGAGTACATGAGGCTTGTGCAACCTCGTCCCGGTGAGTTAAGTTTCGACTACCCAACACCGACGTTGAACACTGAGATTAGAGATTTCTCAATTGAGGAACGGCGCATTTGGGAGCGGACTTTGCTGGGCATGGACGTAGAGGCTCATATCATGAGTTTCGAGCGGGAAAAGGCTAGAGCTAAAGGGGCCATTACAGCTGAAGAAGCTAGGCGACTTAAGGAAGGAGAGCATGCTTTCGTGGTTGGTAATCCACTGAGGCTGAGGTTTCCGCCCACTCAATCTGGCAAGCGAGTTGTATTTTTTGACCTCGAAGATGAGACGGGGTTGCTCAATGTCACCTGCTTCGATGCTGTGTATCTCCGTTATGGGCACGCTATTGTGACAAGCCCTTACGTGACAGTTCGTGGCGAGTTTCAGAACCGTGATGGTTACCCCGCTTTCCTCGCAACAAGTGTGTTTTCTTACGATCCCGTCATTCGCTCTGCAAATGCGCCCCTTCCGCAAGTCGTGGGAGATTTCTTAGTCAGTTGAGTACCCTATATGCGATGATATCAATTGAAGAGATAACCGAAGGATCCGGGCCAGAAGCCAAAGATGGCGATCAACTTGAAGTCCATTACATTGGCTCCTTCGAAGACGGTAATAAGTTTGACTCAAGTCGCGATCGTGGTCAAACCATGGGCGTTCTACTTGGGGAGACTAGCCTAATTGAAGGCTTTACCATGGCTCTCTATGGCATGAAGGAAGGGCAACGTCGTATTGTTACAATCCCAAGTTCGTTTGCCTATGGTGATCGTGGTGCCCCTCCGACGATCCCTCCGGGGGCAACTCTTGTATTTGATATCGAGCTTGTCA
>JADLGZ010000015.1 GCA_020849075.1 Fimbriimonadaceae bacterium
AAGAAACTTTCTCCGTTCTGGTAACCACTTCCTTGCAAAACAAACTCCGTTCTTCAACAAATGAAACAATTTTCTTGCATAAGGAACTCATTTCCTTTACGTTTTCCAGAATCCCTTTAGGTTCAACGCTCTGGCAATGGTGCCGGAGTTCACCGGATGGGTGGCTAGGATGAATGGCATGGAGCCCAGAGTTGGCTCGGGATGCCCGAGAGGAGAACCGCTAGCCATGTCACCCTCGAAAATTCACCAGGGCCACGGGCTCCCGCCGCTGAGTCGGTGGGAAGGCTCTCCGAGACAGACTTACCGACTCACTGACTTACCGACCCAATAGGCTTCAGAATCGGTAGTGAGCGAAGGCCTTGTTGGCATCCGCCATACGGTGGGTGTCATCCTTCTTCTTTACACTGGAGCCGGTGCCGTTATAAGCATCAAGCAACTCAGCCGAAAGCTTGTCGATCATCGTCTTACCGCTCTTCTTGCGAGCATTCTCGACCAGCCATCGCAGGGCGAGGGTGCGGCGGCGAACCGGGCGAACTTCCATGGGCACTTGGTAGTTCTGGCCACCAACGCGGCGAGCGCGAACCTCGACATTCGGCATCACATTCGCGATGGCCTTATCGAAGACTTCGATGGCGGGAACGCCAGCTTGCTCTTCGCATCGAGCAAGAGCGGTGTAAAAAATCTTTTCGGCGATCGTCTTCTTTCCGCCGAGCATCATGCGGTTGATAAACCGCTGTACCATCTCGCTGTTATAAACAGGATCCGGGGTAATGATTCGCTTTGGTGCAGCTCCTTTTCTTGGCATGTTCTTAAATCTCCTTACTTAGCTGCCTTCGGCCTCTTGGCACCATACTTGGATCGGCCCTGCTGACGGTTGGATGCACCCGCAGTTTGCTGGGTGCCTCTAACGATGTGGTAGCGCACACCTGGCAGGTCCTTCACACGACCGCCGCGCACAAGGACGACCGAGTGCTCTTGGAGGTTATGACCTATACCGGGAATGTAGGCAGTCACTTCCGTGCCGTTGGTGAGGCGCACACGAGCCACCTTTCGAAGAGCAGAGTTCGGCTTCTTCGGGGTTTGGGTTCGCACGATCGTGCATACGCCACGTCGAAAAGGATTCGACTTGAGCGCTGGTGATTTGGACTTCACCTTGGCCGTCTGGCGGCCCTTGCGGACGAGTTGATTTACGGTCGGCATAATTCGTGTTTAGCCCAGCGATTATGAATCAGGTTGGCGATGCTTGTCAAGCCGGTTATAAGTAGACCTTCGCTCCGACACCACTCTTGACAAACCTGAGGAGAAGCTTTGTCAGCATTTCGGCTTCCTGCTCGCTTAACTTTGAGGCAAAGGCTTCCCCAATGCACTCTTGAACTGTTGGCCAAGCCTTTTTGCGGGCGGCCAAACCCGACGGGGTGAGCACAGCATAAAAGCTACGCTTGTCCGCGGGGTTGCAAACACGTTCAAGGTAGCCATCACGTTGGAGGCGATCTACCAAGCGTGTGACGCCACTCGGACTCAACATCACGGTGTCCGCAAGGGCGCCCATCGTCAAGCGATGTTGGGGGGCTTGCTCCAAGCTCAGAAGCACTTCGTACGTATCAAGGCCAATTTCGCACGCCTCGCCCATGCGCTGACAAACAACTTTGATTAGGGCGCCGTGGGCTCGTATCAAACTCTCCCAAGCTTTGAGGTGATGAAGGTCTAGGCCGCTTCTGTTCAAGACGCCCTATAATATCAGATAAATCACAAGATCACCTCAGTCGTGTGCTTTGAAGTGCCAAGAACAAAGCAACTTTGGATCTTGCCGACGCCTTTGATCGTGCTCAGTTTCTCGCGCACCAGGGCCTCATAGGCGTTCATGTCCTCCACGAGAATCTTGAGAAGGAAATCAAACTCGCCGCTGACGTGATAACACTCCAAGACCTCCGGGATCGTCGTTATGGCTTGGCGAAAGGCCTCAATGGGCTTGTCCTGGTGCAACTGGAGGCTCACTTGCGCATAAACGGTGATGTGGTAGCCCAACCGAGGTGCAGAAAGTATCGCCACATACCGATCAACGAGACCCGCTTCTTCTAGTTTGCGAACTCGTTGAAGAATACTGGGGGGTGACAGCTGAACCTTTCGCGCTAGATCTGCATTAGTAATTCGACCGTCGCTCTGTAGGAGCCGCAATATTGCAATATCGGTCTCGTCCAACTTTCCCCTCACGTTATGATTTGCCTCTCGTAATACCAACTTCATTCCCTCCAAGCCATACTACGGTTACACCCGTTTACAGAGTTACCGTATGTCAACAACCTTATCCGCTCCCCAATGGGACACCCAGTCAATCTTCCCTTCGCTTGATAGCCCTCAGTTCGGAGCCGCCTTTGAAGCCATCAAAACAACCTTGCATGCGCTAGAAGCCGACTTTGACGCTGCTGACGTGCACGGTGGTAGGACGTCCCCCCAAGCTCAAATCGTTCTTGAGAAGCTCCTTACAGCATGGAACCAAATGGAGTCCGATGCCCGAACCGTACGCGGATACATTTACCAATTCGTGTCCACCGACGCCAAGAATGAACTGGCACAAGCCAAATTGAGCGAGATGGAGCCAATGTTCTCCCAAGCCGCCAAGCTTGAGCATCGCCTCATTGCTTGGGTTGGTGCCCAAGACGAGGCCGCATTACTCAACTCGCCCGTTGGCAAAGAGCACGCGTTCTTCATCAAGCGGTGTCAAACCCTTGCCAAGCACCAAATGAGCCCAGCTGAGGAAGCGCTGACCGCCGATCTCACCCGGACGGGCTCAACGGCCTTTTCCCGCCTTCACGGAGATGTCACATCTCAGATAGCGGTGGATGTTGATCTTCCCAACGGCGTTCAGACGGTGCCAATGCCGGTGTGCCGAGCCTATGCTTATGACCGAAACCGAAGTGTGAGACGCCTCGCTTATGAAGCGGAACTCGCCCGTTGGAAGGACTATGAGGTTCCTCTGGCGGCGGCAATGAACGCCATCAAGGGCGAAGTAGGACTCTTATCAAGTCGTCGAGGTTGGGGGTCCCCTTTGGAAGCGGCCGTCTTCGACACCAATATGGATCTTGCCACGCTTGACGCCATGCTTGGTGCAGCCCGTGAAGCCTTCCCGGCTTTCCGGAAGTATCTAAAGGCGAAGGCTCGCGCGATAAACGGTGAAGGCAGCCTTGATTGGTATGACCTTTTTGCTCCCGTTGGCGAAGAAACGACCGAATGGCAATATGATCAAGGGGCGGCCTTCGTTTCCAAGCAATTCCACTCCTATTCACAACGCATGGGTGAGTTTGCCGACCGCTCGTTCCGCGAGAACTGGATCGACGCTCAGCCCGCCGCCGGAAAACGGGACGGCGCTTTCTGCATGGGTATTCGCGCCGATGAAAGCCGGATATTGATGACTTGGAAGCCCTCTTTTGGCTCCGTTAGCACTCTTGCTCACGAACTCGGACATGGCTATCACAACCTCTGCCTGCATGGACGCACCGAGGTTCAAAAGGAGACCCCGATGACCCTAGCCGAGACGGCCAGCATCTTCTGCGAGACGATCATCTCAAATGCCGCCATGGCAGAAGCGAACGACGCCGAGAAGATCAGCATTCTCGAACAGAGCCTACAAAGAGCAACCCAAACGGTGGTTGACATCAGTAGCCGTTTCCTCTTTGAACAAGCCGTGTTTGAGAAGCGAACGTCCCGAGCCATGAGCGCGAATGAACTTTGCGACATGATGCTTTGGGCCCAAGGCCAGACCTACGGCGACGGACTCTCCGAGAATCGGCACCCTTACATGTGGGCGGTTAAGGGGCACTACTATAGCGGCGGTCGAAGCTACTACAACTTCCCTTACATGTTCGGGTTGCTCTTCTCGCTCGGTCTGTACGCGATCTACAAGCAGGATCCTGAAGCGTTTAAGGGCTCGTACGACGATCTGTTGTCTTCGACCGGACTAGCCGACGCTCCAACCCTTGCTCGACGGTTCAACATCGACATTACGACTTCGAAGTTCTGGGAGAACAGCCTCGCAATGATCGAAGCGGATGTGAACGAGTTCGATCGGTTAGTAGGCTAACTTTGGAGTGCGGCATCTCAGGATGCCGCTTTTGTGGAGCGATCTCCCGATCGCGCGACAGGCGGATTGTGGCGATCTGGAGATCGCAACTAAAAAGCGGCATCAGGAGATGCCGCACTCCACAGTTTAGCCTGCTCCCACAACTCGTCCCAACGCTCTGGACTCAGTTCATGTAAGGGCTTATCGGAACTCTGCTCCATCACTCGAAAGCGAGCGGTGAACCGCGTGAGCATGAGGCGCAAGGCCTCCTCAGGGTCAATTTTGAGCCATCGCGCCACATTGACAACGGTAAAGAGTAGGTCACCGAGTTCGCCGCCTTGCGCTTTCCTATCGCCACCTTCGATCGCTTCATGCAGCTCAGCTAGCTCTTCGTGCAACTTCTCAAATACTCCTGAAAGGTTTGGCCACTCGAACCCGGCGCGTGCGGCGCGCTTACTGGTCTCCAGGGCCCTTAACAACTGGGGCATCGCAGTAGGAATCCCCTCAAGGATGCTCGTACGCTCCTTCTCCGCCCGTTTCACGTTATCCCAGTTGGCAAGTACTTCGTCGGCCGTGTTTGCGATCTTGTCGCCAAAGACATGGGGGTGGCGACGCACCAACTTCTCTGCTTCCTCTTGCGCTACTTGCTGCAAGTCGAATACTCCTCGACGACGCGAGATTTCCGCATGCATCATGGGTTGCAAGAGTACATCACCGAGTTCCTCCATCATCCCTTCCCGGTCTTCCCTGTCAATGGCTTCTATGAGCTCATAGGCTTCTTCGATCAAGTACTTCTTAAGCGTGAAGTGAGTCTGTTCCAGGTCCCATGGGCAACCCGACTCCGGCTCCATGAGCCGACTAACGACATCCGCGAGACCCTGCAAACCGCCCCGGTGGATGGCTTCCTTCTGCGCGGGAAGAAACAGCGCTTCCCCTTGCGACAGAACCGAAAGATCGGGCCAGGCAGACATAAGAACGTAAGCTGCCCCTTTGGGCCAACCGACCAAGTACCAGTCCAAGTCTTCCTTCGTCCCCGGCCCAAGGATCAACCGGTCAACGCGCAAATCTGTCAGCGTGCGGCTCGATGCATGAACAATCTGCCCCTCACGTTTGCGGGCAATATGCGCAATGGCTTCCTCAATCGTTTGGATCATGCTTCATCGTAGCCCATTCCTCCTCTATACTAGGTTCATGCAACGGGTCATGCTTTTTGTTCTTCTCCTCACGTTGACCGCGATGGGGTATGCCCAAGCCGCACCGTTCAGGGCCGAGTACTCAACGGGGCGAGGCGAGTTCCGGATCGGAAGTCACTCTGGTCGCCCCACCGCCATCAGGGTCGAACTGAAAGATGGCGGACGAGGCGTCATCCGACTCATGGGAGAGATGTACTCGAACGCATACTTTTTTGGTCGCTGGTCGGGCGCAGGCTCCATCACGACGTTCCGAGTAGAAGATGCAACCATTCCAATTCAGGAGGGTGCCAGTTTTGCCTTGGTGCGGATTGAGGATGAAGCCCGCTCCATGCGATTTATTCCGGCTCCCGGACAACCAGCCCAAAATCTGATTCTTGTCCGGCGGAACGAGCTTGCATCGCCAATGCTCTACAGCACGGCAAAGTCCGTACGCGTTACGGGGAGTGGCGACATGACGAATGGCGATCGCACCTATGAGTTTGCCGACTTTGCTCTGCAAATTCGTTCCGACAGCACAGTCACGATGACCTCGCCGTTACGCGCCTTTGGCTACGCCGTCGCCGAGGGTAGCGACCGCAACATCAACATCATCCTAACAGAAATCAACGGTGAGAAGGCTGTTGTCCGCGGCACCCTATTTGTTAATGCCAGCGGCAGTGTAGTGGATGCCACGTTCGAGGGAAGGACCAGTACAGCCCGACCCCTGCCCATTCGATTTCGATGGCGACTGAACGCGACCGGTACCGAGACACCAACCACCCAGCTCTTCGTCCAGCGTGGCGTGGGCAAGTTTAAGATGACCCCGAATCGCGCCGACTTGCCTGCCATGCCGACGGAGAACTACAGCAAAGTAACGGTCTCCCTCGGCGCGGATGGTGTCCTCACTCTCACCCTCGAAGGAGAGCGCGGGAGCAAGCGCGAGATCAAGGGGCGCTGGATGCAACACGAGCCCAACATCTTCGGCTTCAATGTCACCTCAATTCGCTCGGGCACCAACCAGAACGCCTTCGGCGGCGGCACCATCGAGGTTTCGGGTAGCCGATTGCTCCGGGTCCGTTTCTATGGCAAGGGAGACAATGATCAGTTCAGCCTGACCTTCGACGGCTCATAATAAGGTGTGAAGTTTCAGTCCGCATTCCTTGATGCTCTTGCCGAGCGTGTCCTCATTTGGGACGGAGCCATGGGCACGCAAATCCAGGGTGCGGGCCTAACTCGGCAAGACTTCGACCTCCCCACCGAAGGCGTCGCCCAAGTCATCAAGGACGCTGCGCAAAGACTCAATGGCGCGGACATGGAAGGCTGCAACGAGGCCCTCGTCGTCAGCCGCCTCGACCTCATCGAGGACATCCACCGCCGTTACTTCGCCGCGGGAAGCGATATCGTCGAGACCAATACCTTCGGCTCCAGCGGACTCGTCCTCGCGGACTACGATATTCCCGAACTTGACTACGAGCTCAGTAAACAGGCTGCGATCGTCGCCCGCCGCGCCGCTGATCAATTCGAAAACAAGTTCGTCGCCGGAGCGCTCGGCCCGGGTACGAAGCTAATCAGCCTCGGCCAGGCCAATTGGGACGAGATGGTCGAGACTTATCAGCGCTGCTTTGTTGGGCTCATTGAGGGTGGCGTAGATGTTCTCATGCTCGAAACCCTGCAAGACCTGCTCATGGTGAAGGCGGGCGTGGTCGCGGCCAAGCGCGCCATGGCGGAGACTGAGACGCTCAAGCCGGTCATCGTTCAGGTCACCATGGAGCAGACCGGCACTATGCTTGTCGGCTCCGAAATCGGTGCGGCGCTCAATATGCTCGAGTGCTTCCCCGAAGTCGTCGCGCTCGGCATGAATTGTGCCACTGGCCCGGTCGAAATGGCCGAGCACATCCGCTTCCTCGGGCAAAACAGCACGCGCCCAATCAGCATCCAGCCCAATGCCGGCCTGCC
>JADLGZ010000016.1 GCA_020849075.1 Fimbriimonadaceae bacterium
TCTCACTGAGCGTACCGATCTGGTTCACCTTAACGAGAATCGAATTGGCGCAACCCAGATCAATGCCCTTTTGAATTCGCTCAACATTTGTGACAAAGAGGTCGTCCCCGACAATCTGAACCCGGTCCCCAAGGGCCACGGTGAGCTTCGCCCAAGAGTCCCAATCATCTTCCGCGAGTCCGTCCTCGATGCTGATCAAAGGATACTTACTCGCAAGGTCCTTGAGGCACGTCACCTGTTCGTCGCCGGTCTTCTTCTCCCCATTCTTATAGACATACATCCCATCCTTAAAGAACTCGCTGGCCGCTGCATCAATGCCCAGATAAACATCCTGACCCGCCTTGTAACCCGCGGCCTCAATCGCCGCGATCAAGTAATCGAACGCTTTATCCTGGTCCGGCAGGTTCGGTGCAAAACCGCCTTCGTCACCAACACCTGTGCTCAAACCCTCTTTTTTCAAAACCGCTTTCAGAGCATGGTAAATCTCGGCTCCCCATCGGAGCGCCTCGCTATAGGACGGCGCGCCAACCGGCAGGACCATGAACTCTTGAAAATCAACATTTGAATCCGCATGTTGCCCCCCGTTCAAGATGTTCATCATCGGAACGGGCAGAACGCAAGCATTCACCCCGCCCACGTAGCGATACAGGGGTAGTTCCA
This sequence comes from Fimbriimonadaceae bacterium, assembly GCA_020849075.1. GTDB lineage: Bacteria > Armatimonadota > Fimbriimonadia > Fimbriimonadales > Fimbriimonadaceae > JAFLBD01. Next base: position 661 of record JADLGZ010000016.1, read on the forward strand.
CCGATTCCGAAGCCGCCCGCGCCACCGCCAGCGAGACCCCAAGGATCGCGTTCGCACCCAGTTTGGCCTTGTTGGGCGTGCCGTCGAGCTCCAGCATCGCTTCGTCAATCTCGCGCTGCTCGGTCGCCTCAAAATCCATCAGGTGGTTAGCAATGATTTCGTTAACATTCTCTGCCGCATTGAGTACGCCCTTTCCGCCGTAACGACTCATATCGCCATCTCGTAGTTCCACCGCCTCAAAAGCGCCAGTGGATGCCCCGCTGGGAACCGCCGCTCGGCCTACCGTTCCGTCATCCAACACCACATCAACTTCGATCGTAGGATTCCCCCTCGAGTCCATGATCTCACGAGCCACTAAGTCAACTATCGCCGCCATACGAGGATTCTACTCGCTGGCTCTCATGCTATTCGGTGGGTGGGGCAATTTGCGGGCATTCTGAAGGGATGGAGTCTGACTCCTTATAACACCCTTCTCGGTAAACCCCGGGCATACACACACAGTTGGAGCGTATAGGCTCAAAAGCTAGGGTAGCTTTTCCGCTGTGCGAGTTGGGCTAAAATCAAGACAGATGGCGACCGCAATCTCTCGCGAAAGCTACTTTTGGCACAAACTGCACTCGCTCACCGGCATCATCCCGGTCGGCTTCTACATGGTGCAGCACCTCACGCTCAATTCGTTCACCCTCGGAGGGCCGGATAAGTTCAATGGCGTCGTGCGTTTCTTTGCTTCGCTTCCGCCCCACATCTTGTATGCGATGCTGATTTTCATCGTTTGGGGGCCCTTGGTCTTTCATGCCGTCTACGGACTCTTCATTGCCAATCGGGCCATGCCAAACCTCAGCAATGCGGCTTACCGTTGGCGCGAAAACCGGATGTACACATACCAACGCTGGTCTGGCATTTTCATCTTCTTTTTCTTGGCCTACCACACCGCGACAACTTCGATCGCGTCCAAAGTCACGGGCAACCATGAGATGATCGAGTACGCCGCGTGGCAAACCCGCTTGACCGAGTACGGCCACATCTGGCTCATTGTGTACATGGTTGGCATCCTCGCCTGCTGCTACCACCTCAGCTATGGCATTTGGAATTTCTGCATTCGTTGGGGCATTACAATAGGCGAGAAGTCGCAGATTCGGATGCAAAAGTTTGCCACGGTTTGCTTCATTGGGCTAACCCTCCTTGGCTGGGGCGCCCTAGCCGGATTCTTCCTTCACAAGTCCGAGGATAGTAGCGTGCATGTCGCCAGCCTCAGTGTACGACCCTAAACAAGCATCATTCTGCTCGCTCTAATTTATCCCCGTTAGGCTGAATAATCGCCAGGGGTTGCCCCTTGGCATCAAGCCAATTGTGGGTCGTCTCGCCGCCGCGCGTGATCAGTACGTGGTGGGCCGGAAAGCTTTGCCGACCAATTGAATATGGCTTGGCCTCCGCGTATTCAGAAGTCATCAATCGCCATGCTTTCGTATTGGCATCAAACGAGTAGTAAGAGATCTTGTCGCCAATCTTTGGCGTTGTCCGGGTGAACCAGAAGAGAGAAGGATTAGACCGAGGCGCCGCCGCCGCCAAGGGAATGAAAGAGCGAGAAGTCTTATCATTCTCAGATGCATTCACATTGGCCCCCTTGGCATCGTACGTGACATTGATTGAATTCGTGTTTTTCCCGCTCGCCGAATAGAGAAGAGAAGCCAATGCCGCTCCATCCGCCCCGTAAGTGGAAGATTGGCGCACCGTAACTGCCACGGCCCCCACCTTCACATCCATCGTGACCCCGACGGTTCGGCTCTGACCATCATCTTTGATCGTCATGACCGCTGTACCCGATCGGTTGTTGCCGATGAACACGTCGTAATTCAACTTGGTGATGGTCTCACCTTGGGTCAGCAAGGCACCCGCAACGAAAGCACTGATAATCATTTTTGGAGGAGATATTCTGCGGCGCGGACGCCAACTTCGTAGGCTAACTCAACTCTTGGCCCTGCCAAGGCATCGCCCGCCAATATCAAAGACGTTGCATTGCGGTTTGCGTTCTCAAAAGATGTCGAGATCTCCGGCTGGCTATGGAGCCAGCGGCGAACCTGCATCGCGGCCGGGTCCTCAAATGCTTTTCCAAAGAGTCGGCCCATCATGATCTTCGCTTCCCGACTGATCTCATAGTCGCTGTCTTGAAAGTGCTCGGTGCTGAACCGAGACCCCATCTGCACGACAAACGAACTGTGCCCCTCGGGGGCCCGCCCCGTCGTCTTGACGGACTCCGCACTCACCCAAATCACGGGATTACGTTGTTCGGGGTCAATCAAGGCATGGTAGGGCGCATCAAACGCTGCCTCGTACCCAAGAAGCACGCTCAGGCAACTGCGATATCGCACACCCCCAATTCGCCAACCCTCTCCGACCATCGCAAGGAGTTCAGCATTTTCGGGTAACGGAGCGCTTAGGACAACCGCATCAAACGGCTCGCCGTTGACCAGATAACCCGACTCTTCCTTAGCCAAGGTCTCGACCTTGACCCCATAGCGAACGTCAAGTCCCTGCGCCAAGAGCTTGGGCAATTGAACGATCCCTTGTTCGTAAACATAGCGCGAGATCGCCATTTTCGCCGCATCGCCCGGACTGACCCGACCAAACGCCATGGACCAAATCGGTCGCTCAACTTGCCGCAGGCCCTCTTGGGACAGTTCCTCCAACATCGCCTTCTCTAGCGACCGCCCGCGGGGCGCAATACTCGTCGCCCCGGAGTCGAATTTGTAAGGCCCAATTTGCTGGGTGGTGCATCGTCCGCCGGGTCCGCTCCCCGATTCAAGCACCACCGGCTTCAGCCCCCGCTGAGCCAATGTCCGTGCCGCCGCCAACCCCGAAATCCCCGCGCCGACCACGGCAATGTTCATAGCAAACGTTGTACCTGTCGGCGGCTCTCGGCGGTTTCATAAGCAGGAAAAATCCTCCTGCAACACGACGTGGCAGGGGGGTGAATGCGCCGGTTCACTGGCCTTTGCCCTGTGTGACCTGCCATAATGCACTATGGTTTCGACGACGAAACTAGGACCCCTAAAACCATGTCTGCCCCAGCCCTTACCAAGCCAGCAACGAAGCTCGACTACCTAAGACTGATGATGCTCTCCCGCGAGGGGGACCGCCGAGAAGGCATCTTGCTCCGCCAGAGCAAAGGATGGTTTGCCGTAAGCGGAATGGGACATGAGGCATTGGCCGCAATCGAGAGCCACCTCCGTCCCGACGACTGGATTTTCCCATACTATCGAAGCCGCGCTCTCATGCTCGCCCGCGGCATGAGCAACTACGACCTGGCCGTTGCCTACCTCGCCAAAAAGGAAAGTAGCAGCGGTGGGCGCCAAATGCCCGGTCACTACAGCAGCCGGGAGCACAATGTCTTCAGCGTCTGCACCCCCACCGGGGGATCGCTAATCCCCGCATGCGGAACCGCTTGGGCCATGAAGCTCCAAGGAAAGGATAGCCTCTGCGTGGCAAGCGTGGGCGATGCCGCAAGCCGTCAGGGCGAGTTCTACGAAGCCCTCGCATTCGCCGTCCAAGAGAAGCTCCCCGTGGTCTTCATGATCGAAGACAACAAGTATGGGATCAGCACCCCAACCGCCCATTTCATGCCCTTCAACATCGGCGGCATTCTCAGCGAAGATAACGTGGTCAAGGTTGACGCCCGTCGCATTGATAATGTCGAAGCCGCGATGAAGGAGGCCGCCCGCAAGGCCCGCACGGGCGAAGGCCCAACCGTCCTCTGGTGCGACCTCGACCGCCTTTCTTCCCACACCAGTTCCGATGATCACCGGGTCTATCGAGAAGCCGACGATATTGCCGCGATGCAGGATCGCGACCCCATCAAGCTCCTCAAGGACGAATTGATCGCCTCTGGGGAACTTACCGAGGCCGATTTCGAGAAAATGCAAGCCGAGTTTGAGGAACTGGTTCGTAACGATTACGACCGCGCTGAGCACGCGCCCGATCCCGATCCCCGTGACCTCATGAAGGATTGCTGGGGTGAGCCCGCGCCAGCTCTCGCTCCTCCGATTGACCTCGGCCCACAGACCATGGTGGACAGCATCAACAAGGTCTTCCACAAGGCTTTGGAAAATGATCCCAATGTCATCTTCTTTGGGGAGGATATTGAGGATCCCAAGGGTGGTGTGTTCAAAATCACCGAAGGTTGCAGTGATAAGTTCCCCAAGCAGGTATTCAATGCTCCGCTGGCCGAAGCCACCATCATGGGTGTCGCCGTCGGCATGGCCGCCTACGGCATGAAGCCGGTTTTCGAGATTCAGTTCATTGATTTCATCAGCCCCGGCTGGAACCAAGTCGTATCCAACATCTCGACCCTCCGATGGCGTAGCTTCGGTGAGTGGAAGTGCCCGATGGTGGTCTACGCTCCCTATGGCGCCTACCTCCCCGGCGGCTCGCTTTGGCACTCCATGAGTGCGGAGTCCTACCTTGCTCACACGCCCGGTCTGAAGCTCGCAATTCCGAGCACCCCCGAGGATGCCGCAGGCCTCTTCTGGACGGCGATGCACGGCGATGATCCCTACTTCATCCTCGTACCAAAACACATCTTCCGTAAGCGGGTGGATGTATCCAAGGCGGAGCCCATCCCGTTTGGCAAGGCCCGCTTGGTACGTGAGGGCAACGATGTAACTATCGTTACCTGGGGCAATACCATCGAGATCGCCGAAGAACTCGCGGCAAAGTCCGACGTTTCGATCGAAGTCATTGACCTTCGATCTATCGTGCCCTGCGACTACGATGCCATTGCTAAATCAGTAGAGAAGACAGGCCGCTTGATCGTTCTTCAAGAGGACACCCGCACCTGTGGGTTCGCCGGAAATGTCGTCGCTGAGTTCGTGAACAAGCCCGAGTACTTCAATTTGCTCCTCTCCCCGCCACAGGTGGTCAGCCGCGATGACGTCCATATCGGCTTCAATCCGATCTATGAATATGCCGCTCTGCCCGACCTTGCGCGGCTAGAAGAAGCGGTCCGAGCTGTCATGGCATAAAACAGGCTTGACAATTTTGCGAGGGTTGGTTAAAGTGAAAGCATGAAGCGTTCCATTTCAACGTTCCTGCTTGCTTTGCCCCTGGCGCTTTCGTTGCAGTCTTGCGGCGGCGATTTTTCCTTCGGTGATGCTCGCCCCGGGCTCTACTCCCTTTCCTACGATCGCGATGCTCCCGCAAGTCGAGGGAACGTCTCCGGCGACCTCATGGTCAGCTTGAATGAGAAGGGCGATGTCGAGTTCGTACTTCACGATAGCGCCATTGGCCATGCCTATGGGGCAGGTGAAGTTGACAACCAGGGCCACTTCACCGCATCAACCAATCTCCCAGCGAGGCCCGATGGGCGAGGACTCGTGGTTAACGTCGAAGGAGAAATCAATGGCTCCGGTGCCGTGAATGCGACCCTGTCCGGGGACATCATCGCCAACGTGTCGGGGGACTACTACTCCGATGGGACAAGCAATCCCTTTGCGGCTGATTACGATGGAGTCATGTCGGGCTCCTTGGAGAACACCTTTGATCTTGATATTGCCGCGGACGGGAGTGTTACGGCGACAATAGGGTCTCTCTTCCTTACCGGGACCGGCACGATTCAACCTGTCGGTAATGGCACGATCGTGTTTACGCCGGGCTCGTTCAGGGGCACCACAAGCATCACGTTCTACGCGTACTTCTATCTCCACGAGGGCGAACGGTACGCTAGCGGCACCTACATCGGCACCGTCAATGATGAGTCGGTTAGCGGTGAATGGACCGCCGTTCGGGACTGAGAATCCCCCTAAGTTGATATGATCAGCGGGGTTAGCCATTGCTAACCCCGTTTGCATTTGCATCCATGGATAGTCGTGCGTGCATAATCCAACCGTGATTGCCCACATTCTTGGACTTCAAACCGCCCTGAACTATGGTCAAACTCCGGCCCAGATTGACGCCATGGGCCTTGATGGATGGATCGCCTTTTGCGAGAAAAAGGAGAGGAAAGCTCTGCCCGAGTATGAACTTCGCGCTCAGGTTTACCATTATGCGGGAGCCGTGCGAGCTACCAACAAAGCCCGAATCAGCAAGCTTCCCAAGTTCCTCCAGACCCACACAACTGCATTGGCCAGCGAGCTGGAAAACTACTCCACCCGTCTAGTGGAGATGGAAGAGGCCGCCATGGGCGGAGGCACGATGTACATCCTCTTCTATGCCAGCGCCAGCGCGAAATCGGCCGAGACCATCAAGGCGCTCACCACCAACAACTTCAAAGCCAAGGCCAAGTTTGTTGTTTCTGACGTGACGAAGGCTCTGAACAGCCTGGATCCCTTGGTCAAGGGGGCCGACCCGGATTTCAGCAAGCCCTCCAACGCTGCCGCCGCCCTCAGCGCAGCCAAGGCCTCGTTCAGCAAGATCGCGGCCTTGATGGCAAAGCGTCCCCGACCCGAGTCGGACTTCGTCTTGGAATACTGCAAATCCCGCACCATCCTCAATAGCGGCACCTAAGAGCCGGTACCATAACTTTCAACCGTGCGAACCAAGAAAGAGATTGAGAGCCAGTTTGCTAGTCGTGATGACTTAGCTAAATGCACTTCGTTCTGCTTGGTCGGCATCGGCGGCGCAGGAATGGCCCCCGTCGCGAGGATGCTGAAACGCCGAGGCTTCGAAGTTCACGGCACCGATAGCTCCGAAAGCGAAGAGACAAAGCGGCTGACCGCCGACGGCATTGATGTTCATCTTGGGCATTCCGGAAGCATGGTCCACCCCGGCGACGCCGTCGTGCTTTCAGATGCAATTGACCTCGGCACCAGCCCCGAAGTCGCCGCCGCCCGGATTCATGGGTGCAAGCTCTTCCGTCGCTCTCAGGTTCTGGGCTGGATGTTAAGCGACAAGAAGACGGTCGCAGTCACCGGCACTCACGGTAAGACCACCACCAGCGGACTGGTCGGTGCCGCCCTCCGCGCCGCTGGTCTGGACCCGACCATCGTCATTGGCGCATTCGTGCCGGACTTCGGTGGGGCCGTCATCGAGGGTGAAGGTGAATGGGCGGTCATTGAGGCGTGCGAGGCGTACGATAGCCTCCGTGACTTCGACCCCTACCACGTAGTCCTCACCAACTTCGAGCCCGACCACCTCGATTTTCATGGCAATTGGGAGGGTCTCAAAGGCGCCATGGAGGCCTTTATCTCGCGCATGCCACCTGAAGGCAAATTGGTTTATTTCTCGGGCGATGCCGGCGCAAGGGAAGTTGCCGAGGGCCTGAACGGTAAGGCCATCCCCTACTCGGCCAACTCACAACTGATTGACGACCTCGCGTTGCCCGGAGCCCATAACCGCCTCAATGCCGAAGCGGCACGCGTGATCGCCGGCCTCATCGGAGCCGGTAATGTGGATGCTGCCCTTCAACACTTTGGCGGAGCGGAGCGGCGCCTTCAAGTCCTAGTCGATGGCCTAATCACCGTTGTAGATGACTACGCCCATATGCCCAAGGAGATAGATGCCTCCATCCAAGCCCTTCGCGAGCGCTATCCTGGGCGCCGCTTGGTGATCGCCTATCAGCCTCATCTCTATTCCCGAACCGCTGAATGTTTGGATGGGTTCTCCGCAAGCTTATCGGCCGCGGACCTCTTGCTGATCACCGATATCTATCCCGCCCGCGAAGCCCCGATGCCGGGCGTAAGCTCATCCCGGATCGCAGAGGCAGTTACCTGCGAGTGCCATTACGTACCCTCCCGCCATGTCCTGCCCCGGTTCGCCGCCTCTCTCGTCCATGACGGCGATATCGTGGTCGGAATGGGGGCGGGCACAATCTCCGAGTTCGCTCCCGCATTCATCCTTGAACTTGATCGAGGCCAGAGCAAGAAGCGAGTTGTGGTGGTTCTGGGCGGGGATAGCGCCGAAAGGGAAGTCAGCCTGCATTCGGGTCGCGAAGTATCGGCCGCCCTTGCCTCGCGAGGCTACGAAGTCACCGAACTGGATGTGTCCGATGCTCTGCTGAGCGGTAAGAGCTTGGCGACCCTGACCGGCCCTAGTCGGCCAGATGTCGCTTTCCTCGCCGTCCATGGCACCCATGCCGAAGATGGGGCAATCCAAGGCCTGTTCGAGTTGCTACATATTCCCTATACGGGCTCGCACATTCAGGCCAGTGCCCTCGCTATGGACAAGGACCGAACCAAATCCCTCCTCCAAGCCCATGGACTTCCCGTGCCCCAGGGGGTTCTCGTCCATCGGGACCGCCCCCTACCCCCCGTCCCCTCTGGGCGTGTCATCGTAAAGCCCAACGCCCAGGGGAGCACGGTTGGGCTCACCTTCGTGGAGGACCAAGCCGCCCTCCCCGCTGCTATCGCCAAGGCCCTGCACTATTGCGACGAGGTGCTTGTCGAGGAATGGATTGAGGGAATGGAGATCAGCGTTCCTGTCCTCATTGACCGAGCATTGCCCCCTGTTGAAATCGTGCCCGCCAGTGGGCGCTACGACTTCGCTATGAAGTACCTTCCTGGCGCTACCGAAGAAATCTGCCCAGCCCGTATCTCCCCCGAACTACTTGCAAAAGTGCAACAATATGCACTCAAAACTCATCAGATCATGGGCTGCTGTGGCGCTACCCGGACCGACATGATCATCAAGACTGATGGCGAACCCGTCATATTGGAAATCAACACCCTTCCCGGAATGACCGCCACCAGCCTCCTTCCCAAGAGCGCGAAGACCGCCGGGATTTCATTTGAAGACCTCTGCTCCACCATAGTTGAAGATGCCCTCCAAAAAGCGCCGCACTAGAAAACGAACGCGACCAAATTGGCCGCCGATTTTATGGCTCGCTACGGTGATCAGCGTGGTCTTGGGCATTTTGTATAGTCCCCTTTCGCGCGCTCAGGTGGTCTGGGTAGAAGGCGCAACCCAAGAGCAAATGCCCGCCATCATCAAACTATTGCAAGGCGTCCGCCACCAGCCCGCGCTTCAGGTAAGCAAGGCCAAAGTTGAGAGCGATGTCCTCGAGATCAACGAAATCAAGTCCGCCAAATACACCCAAAACCTCTTTGGACGCGCCATCTTGCAGGTCGTCCAGAAGGTCCCCGTCGCTAGAGTTGGCGACACGAACGCTTATCTGGATGAAGACGGCAATATCTTTATCTTAGCTGTCAAACCGAAGCAAATTGTCCCAGTTCTGGTCCTCAATCCTATCTTTACTGAGCCCACCCTCAGCCCGATGGCGAGGTGGGAGAGCGGACGAGTCGCCAAGATTTGCCAACAAAGCTCCAAAAACTGGCCCGATTTCCCTGTAAAGATTGAGGTGACCGAGCGCGGCGTGATAAACTTACAGCCATTGACGGGCGGGGCCATGGCGGTCTTCGGCTCATCGGATGATTGGGAGAAAAAGCTTGCCGCATTGGCGCGAATGGTGCAAGCTGAACCCGAACTGTGGAGACGCTACAAAGAGGTCAATCTAATTGACCCCGAGAATCCGATGACACGCTCATAATCAATAATTTGTTGAACTGAAAATGAACACCCCCTTCGCCCCCAAGATCGAACCAAGATCCCCAACCTTCACGCTCAGTGTGACGGCCTTGGTATTGGGTTTGATGATCGGCCTCGCTTGGGTGACTAACAAAGAACGACAGAACAATATCGTTTCCATCTCGCCCGCCGTGAAGTACGGCACCCTTGATATCCAACGGGCCAATCTGGAAATGCAAGCTGAAGTCAAAGATTTGCGCGAGCAACTTGCCGAATTTGAAAAGGCCGCCTCCAAAAAGGAGAACAACAGCAAGCTCATTCAGCAGAGTTTGGAAAAGTATCAGATTGCCGCCGGAATCACGGAGCTAACCGGCCCCGGCCTCCTGATAACCCTGAACGACAGCAAGCGTAAGGACGTTTTTGAGACCGAGACCATCATTCACGACATCGACTTACTGCGCGTGACTAACGAACTCTGGGCATCTGGGGCTGAAGCCATTGCCATTAATGGACAGCGCATCATCACGGGCACGCCAATTCGGTGCGTCGGCCCCACGATCCATGTCAATTACGTGCCCGCCGCTCCACCATATCGAATCCAAGCCCTCGGTGACCCTAACACCCTTTATGGCGGGATGGCCACGAACGGTGGTGTCATTGCTGAAATTACCGAAGTGGATCCCAAAATGGTGCTCATGGAGAAGCTTGACAAACTCACCGTGCCCGCCTTCAGTGGCGCCATGAGCCCCAAACTTTCGACCGCCCCCGAGGTAGAACCGGGAGCTAAGAAGCAGTGATTCTCATCCCGCTATTCTGTCTCCTGCTGGGTGTGCTGGTTGGAGTCCTCATTGGCAAGCCCCTCACCGGAGAAATCGGTGTCTATGTGGCCGTCGCCTGCTTGGCCGGGCTGGACACAATCTGCGGGGGTATTCGGGCCAACCTAGAGGGCAAGTTTGACGGCCCGATCATGGTCACGGGCTTTCTCTCGAATATCCTCATCGCATCCGCCCTTAGCTGGCTCGGCACCAAGATCGGTGTTGAGGTCTTCTTAGTATGTGCATTCATCTTTGGAATGAGAATTTTCACAAATCTCAGTGTCATTCGGCGCATACTTCTGACAAAATGGACTGATAGGAAAGCCCGCGAAGCGCAGGAGCGCTTAGATACTGAACGTGCGCAGGAGGCGGCGGCGGCACCATCGGAAACGGTTTTTTCAAAATGACTACACAGCCTATCTTCACGCTTGACCTTGGATCGTCGAAAGTTGCCCTTCTGGCCGCGACCCTTGATGACGCCGGACGACTCAACGTGCAAGAAGCGGGTGTGGCCCCGAACCGTGGCATAACGCGGGGCGTCATCACCGACCTTGACTTGACCCGAGAGGCAATCTCGGAAGCGGTTTCCGCGATACGCTCGTACGGCACCCCCGAAGAAGTGGTGGTAAACCTCGGCGGCACCCAACTGGAGGGAATCAATTCACAGGGTTTTCATCCGATCGTGCCGGTCGGGCGAACGATTACGAGCGCCGACGCCCTCGCCGTGGTCAACCACAGCCGTCAAGTGCGACCGGAGCCCGACCGGGAGCAGATAGTTGCCATCCCGCGCGAATTCAAGGTTGACGGTCAGAGCGGGGTATCCCGTCCGATTGGTCTATCTGGTTCGCGACTGGAAGTCACTACCCACATCATCACCGCCCCAATTGCCAACATGCGAAATCTGCAAACCGTGATCGAAGGCATTGGGTTGCGGGTCGCCGATATTGTTCCCAACCCCGTAGCCGCCGGCTTGGGCTTCCTCTCCGCCGAGGACCGCCAGAACGGGGCCGCTGTGGTGGATATAGGAGCGAGTACAACCACGCTCTCCATTTATCGAGGGGGCGGTCTGGCTTATTGTGTGGTCTTACCCTTGGGAAGCGGAAGCGTAACTGCCGATCTCACGAAGCTACTGAAGATGGCTCCGGAAGAAGCCGACCAGTTGAAACGCAAACACGGTCGTGCCGTCAACATGAAGGCGGGCGACGAGTCCACCGTTGAAGTACGCCAGATCGGCCAGAGCCAACCGCGCCACCTGCAGCGACGGGTGCTGTTTGAAATCATCGAAAGTCGGATGAGCGAGATCGCCCGCATGGTAGCGCAGCATCTAGACCGGAGTGGGATGAAGGGCATGTTGCCGGGCGGAGTGGTCGTCACCGGCGGGGGGAGCCTCTTGCCGGGTACACCTCAGCTTTTCGGGGCAATCATGCGCGAGCCGAATGCCCGCTTGGGAACGCCAAAGGTTGAGGGCCCAGCGGCCCTTCGCGCCAGCGGCCCAGAATGGAGTGTTGCCGTCGGAATGGCGGCTTATGTTTTGCAAGGTCAGGATTCGGACATTGAGCCGGCCAATGGCCTTGATCATTGGAAGGAGCGCATTCGCACCTTCTTCATGAAAGTGTAA
>JADLGZ010000017.1 GCA_020849075.1 Fimbriimonadaceae bacterium
GGACTAATGCAGTATAGCAACACCACCATCGGCGGCGCATGAAACATACCGCAAACTTAGACGCATTCGCCGGCAGGAAAGATCGCCTGTTTTTTGCGAGATTTTCGCAAGAACACTAGGCTGGGTCCATTGTCGTGCCGATAAACCCCATAGATATGGCCATCATGAACTCAGCGCCAATGAAGCGATTTCAGGGGACGCGGTCCAAAATTGTCCGTGAATCAGACCAAAAAGAGTACTACGGGTGGGTTGTTGAGACCGAGAGCGAACTTGTCATCACCATTGACGGCGATATGCCGGCAGAGAGCGATAAGCTGGAAGTTCAGTTAGGCTCAAAGACCGGGTCCTGCACGTTTAGCGGATCCACCAGCCGCATCATCGGCAATCGCTGCTCATTTGAGTGGCCTAAGCTAATCCGTATTGGCGAACCCATGTTGGAAGCCCGCAAGAAATCCGAAAAGGTTCGCGGCATGATTGAAACCCCCGTTGAGATTCTTGACATTGCCCCGAGCGGGATTGGACTCATGACGGACTTCAATCTGGAGACCGGCGCCTCCGTAGACCTCCGCTTGACGACCGACTATGGCGACATGTCCGTCCGGGGTTCCGTCGTGTATTGCCGCCCCGAAGGCACACAGTTTCGAGTTGGACTCAAACTCAACGAGCTCAGTCGTCTTGACCAAGCCCGCTGGGACCAGATTCTCGCCGCTTAGTTTGCTTTTTGCGGTAATCGAACGACCGTGCCCTTGTCCGAACGGCCGTGCATCATCGTGATGCCAAACTCGTCGGCTAGGTCATTCAACGAATCCCAAGGGTAGTTGATTGGATCGGGCTTACGTCCCGGTGGAACCGCGATGAACTCGTGGCTCAAAATCTGAACAATTTGGTTACGGTACTTGATCCGGCACAGATAGCCGCACAGGAGTCGTACCGCCATGACTTGGTCGTCGGGATATGCCTCAGCGGGATCGCCTGTGTGCACGATCTCAATTCCAATCGTAAAATTGTTCAGCCCCTCTTTACCTCGAGCGTCTTTGGATACCCCAGCATGCCACGCCCGATAGAACGGCATCACCATCTGAATGATGGACCCATCCTTCCCCACTACGTAATGGGCGCTCACTTGGCTCTCCGGGTTCTCAAACCACCGAACGCAGCTTGAGGTCGTCGGCCCGGCGGTATGGTGCAAGATGATTGTGTCCACCAAAGCATCTTCGGGGCGAGAATTATAGTTTGGCGATGGGATCCAAGCGACCTTGAACTTGCCCGGGCGGTACCGAACATCCTCCACCGGCTGGGCCAGCGCCATCGCGCCCAGCGCTCCTATCAAAAGCGAAGCGATAATCTTCATAGCTGTTTCTCAATGACTGACCATACATCCGCCACGGGAATCTCGGAAACCAGGTCCCCACCCGTTGGCTCGATGACCTTAACCTTCTCCGGTGCCCACAAGCGGGCAATGTTCTTGCGGAACAAGCCAATCGCCGGCGTCTCGGTTGCCGAGGCTAAGTGCATCACCCCATTATCCAACGAAAATACGAGCTTTGCCAGCGACAGGGCTCCGACCACTTCCGGTAGCGTCAACTTCCCACGTAAATCCGTAACCAGTCCTGCCTCCACCAACTCATCCTCTGTAGACTCTCCCTGCCAATATTGCTTCTGAGCGGCGGGCGGTGCCCCGATCAATCCGACTTCCAACCCCATGCTTCCCAGCTTGGTTAGCACTTCAGCCCATTTCTCTTTCGTCCAGAGCTTTTCGGGCAAGCTTGCCGCGGTCGCGATGAGCACGGGCGGTGTGGCCATTGCCGGCTTTTTGGACGGTAGCCGATAGCCCGGAATCTCTCCACTCAAGTACGCGAGACGGCAAAAGATCTCCCCAATAAACCCGGTCTTCAAGTCGGGATACCGAGCGGTAATCTCGGGAGAAACCCACTCCTGATCGTTCCACAAGCGACCCATCGCATCGTCGCTGAAGGGGAGATCACCTCGCCCCCCATTGCCCACCGATGGCCCGCAAACATAGGACTGAACGCCAGCCAGCATCCCTGTTGCCGCCTTGGCGTAGTAAGTCCACTCCATGTTCACAACAAGATCATAGGCTCCGTCTTCGGCCCGTTCTGCGATGGCCACCGCCGTATGGCTGGGCGGCGCTCCATGTAAAGGGTGACCAAAGTCAATGAGGTCGCTTGCCTCAATCAGCTCCCAAGTCCTCGTTCCCCCATAATAGTCAAGGGCCGAAGGCTGCCAACGATCCCGAAGCATCTGCAAAAGCGGCGTACCCACGACGAAATTGCCGATTGCGTCATTGGCAACGACCGCAATTCGCGGAGCCGTACCAAGATCTTCCCCCGTGTAGCGCCTCACCGAACCCACACCTTTCCAGGTAGAACTTCTTTCACTCCCAGATTCTGACATGCCCGCGATCACCCTATTGGCCCTAGACTGTGGCGGCACCCGATGCCGAGCCATCGTTCAATCGGCAGATGGTGCCATAGTTGCCGAGCGCGAAGGAGGTCCCGCGAACTGGGCCGCAACCCCCCGCCAGGAGCTAGAGGGCAATCTGAAGAAACTCTTACAAGGCCTCCATGCAGACGTGGGGGTGATCTGCATGGCTGGGATCCTTACCCCGGAAGACAAACACGAAGTGGCCACCCTGCTCAACACGTTCGTGCCCGCATCGTGGCACGCCTTTCCCGACACAGAATCTAGCTTGGCCGCCTGCGACGATCCCAATGCAATTTGCGTCATTTCCGGCACTGGGTCGGGAGTTTGTAGCTACAACGATGCTCACCAAATGGTTAAGTCGGGCGGCGGCGGTCCTCTCATCGGGGATGTCGGCAGCGGATTCCATACCGGGCGAACCGCCCTTTCTCGATTTCTAGTATCTGGCGCGGAACTCCCGAGGCTCCAGCAGAAGTTAGATGCTGAGTATGGGTAC